>NZ_JBPOEU010000020.1:0-67532 GCF_051251695.1 Maritalea sp.
CACCAGCCGACGTTTACTTCGGCAGAGCACAGTCCATCTTAAACAAACGAGAAAGGATCAAACAAAAGACCATCACACAACGGCGCTTGCATTACCGCAAAGCAGCCGCATAATATTAACAATAAAGATGAGCCAGACCATCTCTTAAATCAGACAGCCAGTTGTCTCAAATACCCTGAACACGGACAGGCTATTGCGACATTGACATTCCTGCTAGCCCCTTCTGTTCGCTTCTAGGATTTGAGGGTACACCCATGACACTTTATTGGGTCTCAAACACTATGACGGACCAATCGCATTTGGGTCGAACATTCACCGGCGTCACCAACACGGCTGGCACCAGTGTGGTCACTATCCCGTGGCTACTTTCTAACCTCACTGACATTTAAGGATTTCACGATGGAAAAGATCGCCCAAATTGAACATGGCGGCGCGACCTACACAATGATGTCGCCCGCAGAATTAAAGGGACTAGGTGTGCCTCAAGCGGTTATTGATGAAGCTGTGGGCAAACTGCGCGTTGGCCACATTAAGCAAGAATGTCGCCGCATTTATGCAATTGCAAACGCGGAAAGCCAAATGAATATGGCGACCGCATCGGCCGTGATTTCAGGCAAAACTGCTCCCAACCGTACCGATGCGGAAAAGGTCATTCTGTCGGGCACAGAAATGGCCATTGAATGGGTTGCAGCCATGCGCGCCAACATCGCAACTCTTGCTGATGACGAGAACGCGAACATCACAGACGACGCCAATTGGCCAGCTTGTCCAGCTGAAGTCACAGCACTTGCAGCAATGTTCTGATCTTACAACTCGAAACAATATCGGACCCTAGTCATGAACTATGCCGAAGCCCGTTCAAAAATCCAAACCGGCGACCTTCTCGCATGGCGTGGAAACGGGTTTTGGTCTTGGCTCATTCGCCACACAACAGGCGGCGCACACACCCATGTTGGCGTCGCTTGGTGGTTTCGCAAACGCCTGTTTGTTCTGGAAGCTAAAGAAGGCGTTGGCGTTCAATTGCGCGCCCTTTCCAACACCGGATCATTTGACTGGTTGCCCACCAATATCAATTGGTCAATTGATTTGGAATGCTTTGCATTTTCGCACCTTGGCAAGCGCTATTCATATCTTGAAGCCGTAGGTGCTGGCCTTGGCTTTACGGTGCAAAATGACGAGTTCATTTGCTCCGAATATGCGGCGGAACTGTTCCGGCGCGCTGACCGTCTAAATGGCCTAAAAGTGAAGTCACCAACACCCACCGGCCTTGTTCAATATTGGTTGGGTCAGGGTGTGTCACTAAGAGCAATTTTGAACTGAACTTTGCGCAGAACCTAAAGGAAAAGAAATGAAACTATCACGCATTCTATTCATCGTTGGAAGCCTGATTTCCTCAGCTATTGCCTTTCTCATCTCACCGATTGTGGCAATCGCCGATGCCATTGGCCGTGGCTTCACAACACTATTTATGCCCGATCATCGGACACAGGCAAAACTGGACGGCTTCACCCAATCGTTGAAAAGCATTTCCAACCGCTGGCGCGCCGCTTTGGCATTTATCAATCGCGCTTTGAAACACGAAAAGTTTGTTGGCAACCAATTTTCAGATGCGCGTTCACCTTCATTTTTGGTGTAGCGCGAAGCCTCAATCAACTACTGAAACACGCCTTCATTGCTGAACAGTTTTGAAGGCGTTTTTGTTCCAAATGACGGATGGCCGATCCATCAATTGCGCTAACAATTGATGGATCAGCTTTGGGGTTCAATCGCAAAATTGCAGAGTTTTGGTATTGGGAAAAATAGTTTAGTCTCTGAAATGCAATTTGAAACCATTTTTTAATCTAAAATCGCCGGATCCCGACAGATGAGAATTATCGACCAACGTAGTGCCTTGCTTACATTTCAAGACGACATCATTCAAATAGCTGACAAATACAAGAACGAAATCGGTTTTTGGCCCGCTTCGAGCATAAAAGAAGCAATTTTGAGAGATCGTCTGGTTTGCGCAACAAAGGTCATCGGTGACGATGAAGTTGCGGTTGGTTTCCTAATTTTCAGCGGTGTTTTTCCCAACAGTCGCATCCAAGTGGTCGCCATCTCCCCAAATCATTTGCGCCAAGGCATCGCTCAAGTGCTTCTCAATGCAACAATCAGCAAACTTGAATTACAGAACTTCCGTGCTGTCTCTGCAAAACCAGCGAAAGATATCGCGGCCGCCCAGTCATTCTACGAGAACAATGGTTTCGCAGTTGTGCGAACTGTGGGGGGCGGACGGTCACGGAACCGCGAAATCGTAATTCGTGAAAGACTACTCAACAATCGCGACCTACTCACATCATTGGATAAGCCCAGAAAAATTCGAATTATTGACACTGCTCCGGCTGCATTCCGTCTGTGGATTTTGGATATCAACGTATTGATGGAAATATCAAAAGCACGGAGAACAAAGCATGCGTTGGCATCGAAAATTTTCTCCGCAGCGCTCAGTGGTCGCATTAGGATGGCCGTAACATCGGAGTTCCTAAGAGAATTGGGCCGGTTTTCAACTGAAAAGGAAATTGACCCCATACTCGAATTGGCGAAACAATTGCCAACAATCAATCTTCCGGATGGCGAGACCACTTCACAGTTGTCGGAAGAAATACATAATGAAATTTTTCGTAAACACAAACCGTCACAAGCAGGGTCGGATCAGGCCTTAAGTGACAGTATTCATCTTGCAGAGTGTATTATGGGCAACGCGTTTGCGTTCATAACAAGTGATGGTGTTCTGCTAAACAATCGACCGCTCATTCGAGAAAAATGGGGCCTCGAGGTTGCTGCCCTCGACGAGCTCAATGATGCACTTTCCGAGATGCCGCTTGATATGGGCAGCACGTCAACTGTGGGTAAGGATTTCCGCATCTCAAATGAAACATGGGAACGAGCACAGCAATTTTTCAAAGCGATGAACATCCAGCATGACTATGCGGACGAAAGCCACCATGTGCCTTTGGCACATATAAATCCTTACCTTTTAAAGGTCTCTGGAGAGAACGACGAAACAATCGGTGTTATGAAAGTTAGGCGACCTCAAGCACTTGGCGATGCCCACCAAATGATACTGGCCGTCGATCACCGACATCCGCTAGCCGAAATGGCAGCAGAAGTGTTGATGAACCAAACCATCGACCATTTCGCGCAGTCGGGACCAAACTTACTCTCGATTGCGGCTGCACAGGGCCAAATAGTCGCTTACAAATGTGCACAGCGATTTGGCTTCGTTGTGTCGGAACACGATACCCTCAAAAAACTCACATTAGGAACACCACTCTTTTCAGCAAATCATGAGAAGATATCAAGCGCTGTCCGCCTGCTGACAGGACAAAATGGAATATTGGAAATCCCTGGGAGTTTTGAAGAATTGAACATAATGTTCGATCAACGACCAGATGAGTTCGAAGAGCTTGAAAAAACAATGTCCCCAGCACTCATTTTGGCAAAAAACCGACCAACAATAATACAACCGATCAAACGCTCTTTTGCCGACGAGCTTCTGGGCACCTCAAATCAACAAAACATGTTAGAGCAGTTTGGCGGAGCTTATTTGGCAAAAAAGACTTATGTATGCAGCGGACGAAGTAAGAATTCTTTTAGAGCCAATCAAATAGTGTTCTTTTATGAGTCGGGTAGAAATAATGGCAGGCAGGCGATTGTTGCAATCGCCCGAGTTGACGATGTTTTGCATTCAAAGAAAGACGAGGTGGGGGCTGCTGAAATGAGACATACAGTCGTTGAAAGCGTCGATCAATTTGCCGCCGGAAGCGACGTCACGCTCTTTTCGTTTAGTTCATTGTTACGGTTTCCACGACCAGTTTTGTATTCAGAGCTCAAGAAAATACAGGCAACTGGGAATTCCAATCTACAAAGCGCCACAGTAGTCACACCAAAGAACACGCAAAAGATACTTGAATTGGGATGGTTGTAAAAGATGAATGAGAACGCACTTATTTCAATCCAATCAATATACGCAAGTAGCATTGCGGAGGGCCGTAAGACAGTAGAGCTGCGCCGTCGCTTCTTATCCATGCCGGTTGGTTCAAAATTATGGATCTATTCCACGCTACCCGTAGGTGCGCTTATAGCCACTGCTAGGGTCTCTGATATTGACTGTGATTTACCCTCAACCCTATGGAGCAAATACAGCGGCGACGCTGCTGTATCCCATGAAAAGTTCTTTGAGTATTTTTCTGGGAGTTCAAAAGGCTACGCGATTAAACTCAAAGATGTCACGCCAATAGATCCCATACCACTATCACAAATCAGAGCAATAAGGGGCTTTGACCACATTCCTCAGGTCGCTGCCAAAATCTCAATTAAAGAAGCGCTGCAATTCCAACTGCTCTCTGGCATTCCAAAGCAAAGAGTACACGTGGAGGCCTAACGGCCACAATTAAGCGTTAGAAACTTTGTTTTGGTTTCCAGAAGGCAGTGCAAAAGTTTCCAGAAGATCGCGCGCCGCCACAAATACGCAAAGACCTTCTCGCACCTAACAACCTGCAATTTATAAGAAATTTTGGTAGCGGGAGAGGGACTTGAACCCCCGACACGCGGATTATGATGCGGGCTAGGATGTGGAGCAGATAGCCCCTCACCTACTCAATTCGCTGCATCAACCGATTGAAGCTATTTAGGAATAGCAGCTCATTCAATTTCAAACCTCGACAATCCACTTCATTCAAGATCAGCGCTTACGCATCCCAATTTAGACCCAGCAGTCGCAAACGGCTTGTCGAATGCAGCCTTAGGCAAAGATTGCCAAAATACAGAAGACATGCAACACTCCATTAACTTTTGGTTAAACTGACTTTGTTTTTGCTTAAATTTTTTGCTGTGGTTTATAATGTTTGCACGCACTCTAATTTTTATTTTGTTGCCTTTGACTTTGTACGGTTGCTCAGCCTTTGCGCCGAGGTATCTCCAAGAGGCAGACTCTAAATCAACATCTGGATATGAAGAACTCGCTGTTTTGCTTTCAAAAGCAGAACTCGGTGCGTTTAAGGAAACCAGTTCCTACAATGACCAGATTGATGGCTATTCCAGCATAATCGGTAAGTTCACAGTTGCCAAATTAGCCCATACAAATGCCGAAACAGCAAGTCAGACTTCGGGAGCGCAAGCTTCTCTCAACACGATAATTGAGAACTGCATTTCGCTAATCAAACTATTAGCAAAAGAACACAAACTGGATGGCATTGTGCCAAACTCAGGAACAACACAGACTGTGCAAGTCGGCTGCGACATTGCATTGCACGCAATCCGGGCAACCAAATGATACTCTAGCGGAGGACACAATGGTCGATCTGAAAAATTTCAAACCTAACAACATAAATGAACTGGTTAATGTACTCACCAGCGAGCTTTCTGCACTTGGCAAAAAGTGGTGGGAGACCAATTCAAATTTAGTGACCGGGTATGTTAGATCGCTATCCCAAGCGGTGATTCAAACGCAGTCATCTCTGGCAAGCGGCAGTATTAAGCCCGATCAAGCGGACCGCATTATGCATATGCAGGAACTGGCATTCTCTTCGACGCTTCACTTCACTAAATACATGACTTTCGCTCTTGCTCAAAAAGTTCTTGATACGACGTTCAAAGTAGTTGGCTGGGCGATCCTTAATCTAACTGGAGTTAACCTATTTCCACAATTGGTATCATCCGATTAGACACATTGCGGGGGAAAACATATGCGCATTTTAATTCGACGACGAGCAGGTTATCGAAACGTCAGAGGGGGCCATGTAATTGAGCTACAGCGCGCAATTGCTGCAATTGTGTCTCTGCCAATTAGTATTGACGGTGTTTTTGGCAACCAAACGGAAAGCGCCCTCAAATTTTGGCAAACAACCAACGGTCTTGAACCTACAGGGATGGTAGACGAACTCACATGGACCGCTACAACACAAAAGCAAGTTCCATCCTTGTTCAGACGTTGTCTAGCGATAACAGCCGCGTTTGAGGGCCACGGTTATACAATTGCTCGTGGCAATTGGGATAATGCATATTTAACATGGGGAGTAGTGGGCTTCACACTGAAACACGGAAATTTTGGCAAAGTAATAAGAACGGTCGAACAACGTCATCCGGGGCTACTAGAATTTACAATTGGCGCTTCGAAATCCAGTGAACTGTTAGATATCATTGATGCAAAAGCAGTCGACAAAAAGAAGTGGGGTAACTCGCTCTCCAAACTACCACAGAAGTATATGATCCACACAGATTGGGAAGATGCTTTTGACGAGCTGGGGAACCAATCTGAAGTTCGCGTAATACAGGATGAAGTAGCACACAATGTCTATTGGGCAAGAGCTCAAAAGGATCTTGAAAAATATGGACGACAGACTGAATCAGACGCCGCATTGTTTTTCGACACCGCCGTTCAAAACGGTGGCATTGACAAAAAAAAAGCCAAGCTTATGGCTGATGCTTTTTCCGCCAACCCAAATGCAAAAAACAACGAAAAGCTTAGGTTGCATGTTATCGCAGAAGCAATCGCTTCAGGTAGCAATTCCAAATTCTATGAAGATGTATTGAGCAGAAAGGGATGCATAGCCGCTGGAAAGGGCCGTGTTCACGGAGCACGATACTTTTTGAAGGATTGGGCATTGGGGCAATAAGTAAATAAATCAATAAACAAACCCGCATGACAAGGATTGCTGACGTTCAGTTTTAACTTGTCGCAAATGACGAAAAAACTTCTAGTGAATTGTGTCGGTCTATCGGCGGCAAACAACGAGCTATTTCAGAAAATAGTCCTATTGAGGAAAACTAAATGTCAAGAGATATTTCAGAAGCCAACAGTGACAACTCGATCGAAAGCTATCTCGACAAGCTGTTTCGGCTAATCCCTACTGAAGTTACAGCGGCTTTTTTGGCTATCAATACACTATTGGGGACCGACAATAATTCAGTGAATATTTATCTCTCGTTGTTATCAGCATTTGTTCTCGCCTGCTTGTCGCCATTGTTGTTGCAGAGGTTTGCAGGCGTGAGATCCAAAATTCAATTAGTTTCGTCACCAATTACTTTTTTGATATGGGCTGGAAACATAGCGATTTATCGCTTTAATCCGGCGTGGTCACCGGACAAAGTGCTTCCAACCATTTTGATCCTCTGGACCGTATTGTTACTGTTTGCCACAACTTGGAGTGATGGCCGTGATTAAAACACTTGCAATTTCGGTGTTGCTCGCAGGTTTTGCATTTTCCCTTCCTGCAGCTGCAAACCAAGTCAATTCTGGTGAGGGCATATCAACTTTTAACGACAAAAATGAGTTTTTCTGCAGCACCCCATTTGGGGCTATTGGAGTTCATTCAACAGACGATAAAAAAGTCTACTATGCCTCGGGCGGCAATCTCAATGTAAACTCATTTACACCAAGACTGCGCTTCTACGTCAATACTGTCGAAGATGACGTAGCTTGCAAACAGTCATTAGCCGACAGTCGCAAACGTCCCGATCAACGTTTAGGGTTTATCTTCGCACAAGCATTCAACTATCTAGATTGTACAGCCACAGAGTTAGACTGTGGCACAGATTCTGAAAGGGAAGTCGCACAGGTTATTCTTAGAGGTGATTGGAGAAGTCCAAAAGGCATTCCTACGATAAGAAAAGTTGTGAATTTTGGGCCAAATCAATCGTCTGATTGGGTTTCCTTGCTTTCCGCACAGGGTTTTCCTTTTGAAACATTGCATCACTACTATGAAAACTCGGTGGTGAAATCGTTAGGTTTTCGTAGCCGTTTCCATGGTGAGATTGTCGATAATGGCATTCTTGAATGGGGGCCAATCACATCGAGCGCTGAGACATTTACAAGGTGGTGGGTACCCGCAGATTGTAAAGTAAATGAATCTACGCACTGTTCGCATACAGTGTTCCTTATGAGGGTAACAACTAGCAACACTGAGCTTGTCTCGTCGCCTACAGATTTTACCATTTCGCCTTGGTTCACACGAAAGTTGCTCGTAACGAGTTGGTCTCCATTCAACTACGAGGACAACATTCTACGAATAAACCTGAAAAATGACTAACGAAGGCGAATACACAAGATTATTCATCCGTAAAAGACATTTATGGATCTACTCCACTTAGTGCTTCCTATAATCTGTCCATGCCTCGCCATTGGTTTCCATGAGGTCGATGCTAAAATAATCGTTTCTGATTTTCTTCAAAATATACACCAATTCCTTTTTCATCTGACGCCCAGCGCAACCCAACCAAGAGCGCGCCAAGGAAGGAGAAACTACCGCGATCTATCGCAGTTGCATTATTGAACCCGATTGGCCTAAACTAACCACAAATCTGGCAATCAAATCTCGGACAGCACACATTTTGATAGAATTGATAGAATTGATAGAAAAAGTTATTAGAAATTTGTCAATTGCAAATTGCCGAGCATTTGTTAGTGGTATTGGCTCTACTCTGTCTGTTTTTCCTTATGATGTATATTTTCTGGATAGAAAATCTAGCTACAAGTCCGACCTCCAAGAGAGAATTTTAACCTTGGAGCAACGTTTGGCACACTCAGGTCTAATCTACGATGTTGGGAATAAGAAATCAGAAACACTCTACAGCGACACGTTATCATTTGACGTGTCGAAACGTCTTAGCTCTGCTCGTGAGTTTTCAAAACTTGGCGCTGTAGGTGCTGGCACTATATCAATAATGCTGAAAGACCACGATATATCGGTAAGAGACAGTATTCTTAGATGTTTCACGAACCCTGACGATGAGAAAATAAAGCAAATTTTAGTATTGCTTGATCATCCAGACGAAAAAGTGAGATCACAACTCTTACGAATGCTAGGTCAAATGGGCGAGGCAGCTAAAGATCCACTTCTAAAAATGACCTATGACCTTGACCATCGATTTAGATCATATGCGCTTTACGCTATGATTGAGGCTGAAATCGAAAATTTGCAGATGTTCGATCGCGCACTCGAAATGAAAACGGACGAAAGTGAATATGTTCGAAAAAGGGTCGCCGACTTTATCGCGATGTACGGATATCTAGATCTCGAAAAATCTCGCGGAGTAGTTGAAGACCTCCTTACCGATGACAGTTCGATGGTTGTACTAGCGTCCCTAGAAGCACTTTCATGCTTTCAAACAAATCAACTTGAAAATTTTATCAGACTTGTAGAACTGCTTGTCTTCTCTTCATCACCGGAAATACGGAATGCAAGCATTAGTTTTTTGAATACGCTGGAGGGCAGCAAAAATGTCTAGCGAAGTAAGAAACATAAATTTTCTCCCGCCCCCTGACATTGCTAGGGAATATGAGTCCATTTACCCTGGATTTCTTAAGTGGCAAATGGACATAATTGAACACGAAGCTGATCATGCTAGAAAAGCGGGCATTGCCGCTCGTGAATATGATATAGCGCGTCTAAGGATTTTCGAAAATGTTTTGAAGCGTGGGCAAATGTTCGGACTGCTAATTGGCCTGTTTGCTCTTGCTGCTGGTTCATATACCGCGATCTCCGGAGCTGAAATTAGTGGCGGACTAATAGGCTCTGGCGGAGTAATAGGTCTGGTGGCGGTTTTCGTATTTGGCAGAAATGCCGACAAACAAAAACTCCCTGTTGAGGTACCGCAGATGACTGACAATTGAACAGCAACATATTTGCAATCACTTTCATGGACTTAATCTGCGCACGAGGGGCAAGCGTGGTGCCTCGCATAGCCGCAACTAACTCATATTCAACCGGCAAGTAGCTAACGTCAAACCAACCAACTCGCCCCAAACCATACCCTGACACGCGGATGTTTTGGTCTTAATTTGGTTGGCATGAGAATGAAGCTAACCACAAAATCAATTGATGCGCTACCGACTGCTGAAAGCAAACGGTATGAAGTACGCGATAGTCACATATCCGGGTTCATGGTCAGAGTGTCTTGCGTTGGTAAGAAGGTGTTTTACCTCAATAAGCGCATTGATGGTCGATCACGTCGCATTAAGCTGGGTGAATATCCTATGATGTCGCTCGCAGAAGCACGTCAGAAGGCCCAAGGCGTATTGCGCGACATATCCCTCAGTGAGTTCGATAAGGACGGTACTGGCTCGCTTGAGCGCTCTGTGCCAACGCTTCAGGAAGTGATTGAGCAGTTCATTGAACTGTATGCCAAGCCACGCAATAAGGATTGGAAAGGCACCCAGTCAGTTCTGTGCAAGTTCAGTGTTTTGAATTCACACCCAATCGATCAGATCAATCGTCGTGATGTGCACGAGGTGTTGGATCGTATTGTTGCTAGTGGCACACCTACCCGTGCCAATCGCGCATTGGCTGCTATCAAGAAGCTGATGAACTGGGCTGTTGATCGTGGCTATATCGATGTTTCACCTATCGCCAGTATGAAACCACCCACGAAGGAAGTGCCGCGCGAACGTGTACTGAATGATGATGAGGTATGTGGTTGCTGGAATGGTGCAATTGAAGAAGGTTATCCTTTCACCCAATTTGTCCACATCCTAACGCTATTAGGTCAACGTCGAGGCGAAGTGGCTGGCATGCGTTGGTCTGAGTTAGACCTCGACAAGGGATTGTGGACCCTACCCTCGTCCCGTGCAAAAAACGGCACTGCCCATTTCGTGCCTTTACCTAAACTTGCGTTAGACATTCTGAACTCGATCCCACGTTTTATGAACAGTGATTTTGTATTCACCACAACTGGCACCTCACCCATTTCTGGCTTTGGTCGTCTAAAACGCCGCCTTGACGAACATGTTGGCCTAGATGCACCTGATTGGCGCTTTCACGATCTACGACGCACAATGGCCACAGGCATGGCAGAGTTGCGTGTTGCGCCTCATATCATTGAAGCCATTCTAAATCACAAATCGGGTATCGTCTCTGGCGTCGCAGCGGTGTATAACCGTCACCTATACTTAGATGAAAAACTTGAAGCATTAGAATTATGGGCGAACAAAATCGAGACGATGACCAGTGCAATACCTTCCGCAAAAAAGCAATTGGCGAGCTAGAAGGTGCGCTGCACATTGAAGTGGACAACCAACTCCAGTCCGATCTGGATGAGTTATGCTCGACATACAGACCTATCGCCAGATCAGTCCCATCCAAACTAAATGGCGCCCCTTCTACTAAGGATCTGTCAAAGCAAATCCAGTGGTTCAAAAACAATACCATCAATCCTGCTCAGACCTTGCTTAAAGCACTTACAGTGGACGCACATGAGATGCGTACGGCCATGACACCTGAATTAGACAAATTGATCGATAGTGAGCACCTAGTTCCTGCCTTGGAAAAGCTTCTTGATCAAGCTGACGATGTATATGTTGAATTGGATCAGCAGCTATATCACCGCATAACGAACAAGCAGCAAATCCAGTACGAAGTCGTTTTGGCACTCTACAAAATGTTTGATTACAATCTTGGCGACGATTTTACAAAACGCGGTACAGCGACAGTTGATTTGGCACTTCACATAGCATGTGGCGAAGTCTTGAAGCACAAAGAACAAATCAACTTAATCGTGAAAGCTGTTAGATTACAGGTGTCTAAGGGCTAGCTAAATTCAAGCTGAGTTAGCTTCAGGCTTTGCTCGTAATCTCCATCAACTTACGACATCCTATGGCTGTTAACACTTAGAATACAGGAGCGCTCCTTCATTCAAATCTAACTGAATAAAGGAAAGACAAATGAAATTACAAAGCGGCCAACAGGCCCTTGCAAACAGATCAGACCTGAAAGGGTTTGGCATCAAAGTCAGCAACAGCACTTTGCTCCGTTGGGAGCAGAATGGACGTTTTCCAAGACGCATTCGCATGGCTGGCACGAGCGTAGCATGGCTCAAATCTGAGCTTGATGCTTGGCTAGCAGATCGTGCCGAAGAGCGCTCACGCACTCACTACGCTGATTTTTAGCACGGGGCCGCATTAGCCTCAACCTTCTAACAATTAGGCCAATCACAAACACACGCATTTGCGTGCATGGCGAAGCTCTGCTCCGTGGTTGGCCATAACGAAAGAAATCGATATGACAAATAATAAGCAACACAAATCCACAAAGCATCCCCAAAACACGGCCCGCATTTTTCAGGATTATGAAGATGACGAACATGTTCTTCGTAGCCAATATGGCTTCTTGCAAGATGTCTGGGACTTTTGCGAAGACATTAGCGATCCCGTTTACACCTTCCTTGCGTTTAAAGAAGTAACAACCGGAAAATGGGTCGAACACGCTGTCGAAGCAGGTGGTGCGCTCAATGAGGTCACAAAACTCCTCACCAAACATTCGCGTTACGATTATGATCAGTATTTCTGTCCCAATCCATTTTCTAAGCCATGGCGCAAAAGACAATTCGCATTACCCACACGATTTAGTTGGTGCGATATTGATGACGGTGATCCTGAAGAATTCGATCCATTGCCGTCACTTGTTTGGGAAACGTCCCCAGATCGCACTCAAGGTTTGTGGTCATTGGATCAAACGTTGGCAGTTGGCGAGGCCGAGCAATATTCAAAAGCTTTGGCATACCATCATGGTGGCGACAAAAATGGTTGGTCAGCAACCAAAATGTTGCGTTTGATAGGTTCTATCAACCATAAGCCCCAATATGATGAGCCGTTTGTTCGAACAATATCGTGCGATTGGACCGAAATTGAGTCGCGACCTTTGCCTCTCCAGTCGCCAATATATGATTTACCCAACGGAGCAATAATTGTTGACGTTGATCCTGAAAAACACAACCCAAGAAACGTCCTAAAGCGCTACCGTGCCAATTTGCACGCAAAGGTTCGCTACTTGATTGGCAATCGCACCGTCAAAGAGCGCAATCGTTCAGCTCAAGTGTTTCACATGATCGCTGGGCTTTATGAAGCTGGCGCGTCAAATGATGAAATCGCATGCGTGATTTGGGATAGCCCGTATTTCATCGACAAACATGGCAAAAATCTGAGCAAGCTCAACGATGAAATTGGCCGTGTGATCTCGAAGCTGGAGTCAAAATCATGAGTAGCAAGAAAAAAGAACTATTTGTTGATCTTGATAGCATTGAAGCCAAAGAAGTTGAATGGTTGTGGGAGCCATTCATACCGTTCAGCATGATCACAATCATGGAAGGTGACCCCGGCATTGGCAAATCGTTCTTAGCAATGCATTTGGCAGCACAAATCTCGATTGGTGGCGAACTCCCAGATGGTCAAAAGGTCGACAAGGGGCGAGTGCTTTACTTGAGTGCTGAAGATGACGCAGCATACACGATACGCCCTCGCATTGATGCAATGGGCGGTGACGCAGAGCAAATCCGCGTGCAGGGCGACTTTCTGTCGCTTGATGAAAAGGGCCTCAAAGC
The DNA here is from genome assembly GCF_051251695.1 of Maritalea sp. Classification (NCBI taxonomy): domain Bacteria; kingdom Pseudomonadati; phylum Pseudomonadota; class Alphaproteobacteria; order Hyphomicrobiales; family Devosiaceae; genus Maritalea; species Maritalea sp. The sequence goes on from NZ_JBPOEU010000020.1 coordinate 13,354, forward strand.
CCTTATGCGCGAAGTTAGACGTAAACCACCAGAATTGCTCATCCTGGACCCACTGTTTGCTTACGTCCCAAGTGGTCAAGACATGTACAAGCCTAACGTCATTCGCCAGCTACTATCGTTTTTGAAGGATATAGCTGAGGCTGGTGAAACAGCAGTGTTGATTGTTCGTCATTTAACGAAGGCAAAGCATGACAAGGCAATTTACCGTGGTGGTGGATCAATGGATGTAATTGGAGCCGCACGTTCAGCTTTTCTTGTGTGTGAACATCCCAACGATTGCGACACGAAGTTGGTTGTCCACATCAAGCATAACATTGCACCTAGGGGTAAAACGCAAACATACGAGCTGTACGCTGAAGAAGAAGGCGAAATGGCGCAGCTTAATTGGCTTGGTCCTTCAGACATCACAATTGATGACTTGATCGATCCAAACAGTGGCACTCAAATGTCAGCGCTGGACGAAGCTGTACAATTCCTTCGTGTTTTCCTCAAAAATGGCCCTGAACGGTCATCAGCCGTCGAGAAGGAAGCTGCAGCGCGCGATATTTCACCAAAAACGCTGGAACGAGCGCGACGAAGTCTTGGCATTAAAGCGAAAAAGACTAAGGACGGTTGGTATCAAAGCTTGCCTGAGGAAAAATAACCACAGATGGGGATTAAGTGCGCCAAGATCGTCAACATCGTCATTGTTAGCGTTGGCGCACTTATTATTCAACATCGCCACAACAATACATGGCGTCCTTGACGTTCTTGGCGTTGTTGCAATTTGTACCATGATCAGGATATGAAGAATTTGTGTTGAATATTCAAACACTTAACCCGTCTAGTGAGTGTCACGCAAACTGCGAGCCTACTAGGGCATTTAACTCATTGGTTTATCGAATAAATTTTCAATTTCGCTGATCATATGGGTAAAATCTACTAGAGGGGTTAACTCATTGATACTATTATATAATGTCATAGTATACTATTTTAAGGTATGTATACGCGTGTGTGCGCACGTGAGTAGCATTTACTCATATACCCCACCTGTGGCCACTGGAAGCTGAGCGCTCAAAACCTCAGAAATGCATTTGAGCGCTTGAACGCGAATAACGGTGTCCGTCTTAAAAAAACGTCCCTCCCCCTGTGCCAATTGCCACATGGCATTTTCTTCCACTAGACCACCAACTTGCGTTTACGCCGCAATTAACTAATAGTGAGAGACTTTAGAATTTCCAGTTTCTGTTGAAAAATGTATTTGATTTCAGATTATCAAGAGACTGAACAGGCCTTTGAAGAATTCAGGCAGGCTGTCGTTCGTCAGGGGAGACTTCACCCAGACACCCATGTTGGTTGGCCTGGTGGTCACGTCATCAAAAACGTATACTGGTTCCAAAACGCCAACGTGTGGTGCCTTCCCTTACGTTCACCTCCCAAGAAACCAAACGAGTGTCGCCACTGGATTTGTTTTGGAATCTCCAACCCTGCTGAAGTGTCCCAACATTCGATTACGTTAGAAATCAACCCTCCGCACAGCGGCCAAGGGAAAGGTCCATCAGGCGCATTTCTTAAGGACGATCGAGGACAGTTGTATATTGCTCATTCTGGCAAAGTTGGTGGGAGCAAAAAGGGCATGACACGTGCGGCCTTTATAGAATTCTGCTCAGTTTCCAAAAAACAGTTTATAAATGAGCGCGGTCAAGACATGTTCATCTTCGGCCCCTTCTGCAGCAATAACTGGATTGATGACTTGAGCGTATTCATCCACGAAGTTGCAGCATTCAAGGAAAAGTTCAAAAAGTCACTGTAGCAGAGTGTTTATTCGTTCAACTATCGCACACCAAGTCGAATTGTTTGCATATTTATTTGAGAATGCCCGTGTGACCACATGCTCAAAATCTTGGCATTGACTTGCACGTTGGATTGACACGCTGACTAATCATCACACTTTCAGACTCGCCATCGTTTGAATTTAGCCAATCCAATCAATGTCTCCATCTTCACCATCACCTGTGGTTACTCTTATTGGGTGGCATGTGGGATAGTTCGCGGGTGATTAGGCGCTCTTTTTGGTGACATTCGTGTTGGTTACCTATCGAACACCTAATTCATGCTGACTACACGCAGAAAACTGAACCACGAGCACCAACGCGAATTTTGGTGCAATGACCACTCACATTTTGGACTAAATGGCACCACTGGCTCATTGTAACGCTGCCGCGCAGGCGAATGGCCGTGTAGGGCTTGGCTTGATTACAGACGCTTCATTAGCTCACGTCTGATCCTGCGCCACTTACCCTGCTCGAATGTATCAGTGTCTTGCTGTGCCCAATCTTCACGCGCTATCGCAGCATCCAGCGCTTTATCACCATGTTGTTCGATTAGGTCTTCGATGATCAGATCAATCGTTTCCTGTGGCAATAGATACGGCGCTACGAAATATGCGTACAACTCGAACAGCCCAATGGCTGCGATCAATATCAGAAAGGTGAAAAGCAAGTTGATGGTGTTGTCCATGGCAATAACTCAAAAAACAACTTTACAATAACCTAAAATGGGATAATTCCAAAATCGGATTATTTGTCGCACACAACGACAGGAATGTGTGTGCCCAGATCAATTCATTCAGACCAATACAAACGGCTGACCTCCATGCTGCTCGCCACGCGTAAGAGTGCTGGGCTGACACAGCAAGATGTTGCCGACAGATTAGGTAAACCACAGTCTTATGTAGCAAAGATCGAGGGCAACGAGCGCAGAATTGATTTAGTCGAGTTTGTAGCGCTAGCCGAAGCACTTGGCATTGAACCCAACACAATGTTCGCCAACGCGCTTTCAGCTATCTCCACTTCCAAATAGAGTTTGTCCCTGACAAGGCGAGATGGACTGTTTTATCGATTGGTTGTCAAAACATGGAGACGATCATGACTGAAATCATCACACTCAAGCAAATCTGCGAAGAACTGAAAATCGACCCCCGCGAAGCACGTGAAAAGCTACGTACAGCAGCACGCGACAAAAAGAAGTTTCCAGCACTGGCTGCACACAAGCCACGCACACCGTGGCAATGGGTAAAGGGAAGTGATGGTGAGGAAGCTGTGTTAGGGGTGATAAAGATGCAAATCACCTCAAGCTGAAAATGAGTGTTCGAGAAATTGCTTGCCACAGATTCATCCGCCACGCTAAACCAATAACACTGGTAAATTTATACACCATGCATATAGGTGCAATTCTTGCGCTGCTCAGCTTTTAACGAGGTCAAGTCATGAATTTTATGGAGTTTGAAACCGAGCAGAAGCTGCGCGGTGGCTATTATACTCCTGACGATTTAGCCCGGTTTTTGGCACGTTGGGTATCGCCAAATGCAGGCTCACGTATACTTGAGCCAAGTTGCGGCGATGGTGCATTCCTTTCTGCAATTGCAACGCAACACCGGTCGGCAACAGTAACCGCATTTGAATTGTCTCCAGAGGAAGCCCAAAAAGCCAATTCTCGTGCTCTTCAATCAGGCCTAACAGATTGCACGGTGCATCAAGAGGACTTTCTTGGCTGGGCTTTAGAAGCAAAAGGAGCTCAGTTTGATGCAATTCTTGGCAATCCTCCATTCATTCGTTACCAGTATTTACCTGCCAAGTTTCAACAAAACGCAGAACAAATCTTCAATAGACTAGATTGCAAGTTTACTAAGCACACAAATGCGTGGGTGCCATTCGTACTGGCGTCTCTTGATCTATTACGTCCCGGTGGGCGGCTCGCCATGGTCGTACCGTCAGAAATAGTCCACGTCATGCACGCACAGTCATTGCGCACCTATCTTGGCGAGCAATGCCGACGTATAGTGATTGTCGACCCGCAAGAAATTTGGTTTGAAGGCACACTGCAAGGAGCAGTGTTGCTCATGGCAGAAAAAAAGAAAACCCCAACATCACACGGCGAAGGACTTGGTATTCAGCGTGTTGCCGGCCGAGCATTCTTGAATAAAGACCCAGAAGTGATGTTCAACACGCCTCAAGCAATTAATGGCAGGACCGTACAAGGCAAGTGGACGCGTGCGCTCGTTCCACCAGCAACACTGGAAATCTTGGATAAAGTTGAGGCAAGCAACGACTTCTGTCGCTTCAATGAGGCTGCAAAGGTAGATGTCGGCATTGTCACTGGTGCAAACAAGTTTTTCCTTGTCACCGACGATGTTGTTCAACGATATGGGCTGCAAAAGTGGGCGCATCCGATGTTCGGTAGAAGCGACCATTGCCCGGGCGTAATATACGATGGCGAGCAGCACACGCGCAACGCTGCCTCTGGCAAACCGACCAACTTCCTATGGCTGGACAGCTCAGTTGAGGACAGTGTGGAAGGACGCGAATACATACAGTCTGGCGAAAACGAAAACTTTCATAAACGATACAAGTGTCGCATACGCAAACCTTGGTACACAGTACCTTCTGTTCATGCCACGGAAGTTGGGATGTTAAAGCGAAGTCACGATACACCACGACTGATCCATAACCGCATAGGGGCCTATACAACCGATACCGCCTATCGCATCCGAGCGCTACGTGGCACAGCACAGAGTTTAGTTTACGGTTTCTTCAACAGCCTTACAGCCCTCAGTGCGGAATTGGAAGGACGGCACTACGGCGGCGGCGTGCTGGAACTAGTGCCATCAGAAATTGAAAAACTGTTGCTTCCAAAGCCGGAAGGTATAGTGCCAGACATTGAACGACTTGATAGGATGGTTCGCGGGGGCACAGTAGCAGACACACTTGAAGTTCAGTCTGAGCATGTATTGAACGCTCTTTCAAAGGCAGAACAGATGGACTTACTTGCGTCGTGGAGCAGTTTACGCGACAGACGGCACCGACTGCCCGCCTAATCTATTTCTAGCGTAAAACGGGATGGGACTTCTGTCTCGCGATATAGCTTCATTACCCTACCAAGTAAATCCTCATGCGCGACTAGCCCTCGAGAATCACCCCAGTGAAGGCTCGTCATGCTATTGCGCTGTACGTAAGCGACTGTGTCCGTTCTTGTATTATGAGACAGTTGCAGCCAGTGTTCGCCGTAATTCACACCTTTTATGATCAAACATATTTTTGCCTCGGCCCTTTCAAGATGAGATCTTGCAGGCAATGGGTCTGCGGTCCAGACCAACGCCTCGAACACATTATCGCGAAAGTAATGTCGCTGGTCGATGCCTTGCCAGCCCCCTACTCCCAACAACATCGAGCCGGTGGGGTTGGTGTTAGCACCAGTAGGAATATTCAAATGACGGCGTGTCAAACCGTTGCTTTCCCAAACTTGTTCTGCTCTCTCGCGTATCACTTCGACAGTTTGGATCACCGGAGGTGCTGCTGGACGCGACACGCGCACAGGCGCCGTATGTAAGTCCATTGTAGGCACATTATCTAGCGCGCGGTCAGAGGAGCTTCCGACAAACTCAGGTAGACGTTTTTTTTGCTCGTCGATCAAGCGACCTGCTCGTTGCAAGTCAGCAAGCTGGGCAGCGTCCAAGGCGCGGATAACATTCTCAGGGTAATCCACAATCATTGCCGCCAACTTATTTTCTAACTCATCGATAAACGCTCCATCTACTTTCGGGTCCATCTCTTGTAACACGCTAGCTTCGATATTCGTTCGCAAGCCTCCCATGGTCAGGTTTGCACTTCCAAGTAGCAAATTTGCTTGAACGGACGAGCGGGCGTAATAGAGTTTTGGGTGAAAAATGCGCTGCCTAGTACCAGTATCGATCATGTAAGTTTCACAACCTATATCCAACGCCTTCTGGATAGATTGAACTGTGGTTACACCATTCCGAATACCAACAAAAATACGTGTGCGAGGAGCAATGCGGCTCAGTGAATCTTCAAGTAGCGATAAGCCGGCAGCTGTCATAAATGCCGTGCTGATAATCGCGACTTCCAAGTCTGGCAATCTTAGGACATCTTGTGCTGGTGTAAGGTGGTCTTCTTCACTTACCGCCTGTAGAATAAAATTTCTCATAAACAACTCAAAAATTATAACTATTAAGAACATAGTTGTAACGCTACTCGAAGTCCAGAATGCGCCTATCAGCAAAAAAGCAAATTAATTATCCAAATGCTTGAAGATGAGAGCCAACTCTCAATTAGTGCCACCTATTTGCATCCAACCTCACCTACAAAAAACCCAAACGCCACCCAAGGCAATCCACGCGCAAACACGCAAAGGCGCGCTCGCACCTAACAACCTGCAATGTATATGAGATTATTGGTAGCGGGAGAGGGACTTGAACCCCCGACACGCGGATTATGATTCCGCTGCTCTAACCAGCTGAGCTACCCCGCCACGGGGTGCAATGATCCATTTGAACCAAAGCTTGGTCAACCAAATCGCTATAACGATTGGATTGTTCGTGCGCGATATAATGCGGGGGAGCAAATCTTGTCAAGCAAAACTACCAAACAGAACGTCCCTTCTCCCCAAGGACATGAAAATATTAAGCTTCCCAACAAATTATTGATCTTTTTCTGGCCGCAAAGTCATGTATTATTGCACCAAATTTCGGCGGCAAAGGGACGAACAATGAAAAAACCAATCTTGATCGCGGCAATGACCGCAATGGTTCTTAGTGGGTGTAGCCCCACTTGGCTTAACAATGACAGCGGAAATCTACGTAACTCCGTTAAAGGTGGCGCTGCAGGCGCTGCAGCTGGCGCACTTGCCGGTCTAGTTTATGCGGGCGTAGCAAACAAAGACGCACGTAGCTCGGCTCTTATCGGCGCGGGTCTTGGTGCCCTCACCGGTGCTGGCGTTGGCATTTACATGGACAAGCAGGAAGAAGAACTGCGCGCAGGGCTTGCAGATTCTGGGGTTACAGTTACTCGTCAGGGCGACAATATTGTGCTTAACATGCCATCCAACATCACGTTTGGCGTAAATCAAGACCAAGTACAACCTCAGTTCCACAGAGTGCTAACATCGGTTGCGACTGTTTTGCAGCGCTATCCGAAAACGCTCGTGGACATTTATGGTCACACAGATTCTTCCGGTTCTAGTCAGTACAATATGGACTTGTCGAACCGTCGGGCACTGTCAGTCGCCAACTATGTTTCAGGTGTCGGCGTTGACCCAAGACGGGTCTATGTTACCGGATATGGCGAAACTCGCCCAATCGCATCCAACTCAACAGAAGCTGGCAAAGCGGCGAACCGTCGTGTTGAAATACAAATCGCGCCACTAACTTAATCCGCGATATTGATAGCTATGGCTCAACAAAAAGGCCGCCTTGTCATTGAACAAGGCGGCCTTTTTTATTCGACACTCACTTGACGCTAAATATGCGCTTTGCCGGTCGCCCAGCCTTCAACATCCGTTGATGTTAATTCAGACACGTTCTTCAAACGGTCCTGCCTCACTTTTTGCGCCATCCCATCTTTGATATCACGCAACATTTCCATGCCGCCAAAAACCAGCGCGCTATAGAGCTGTATTGCGTTTGCCCCGGCTGCAAATTTGGCAATCGCTGATTTGGCATTGTGGACACCCCCAACGCCGATGATGGGCATATCATTGCCAACACGCATTCGCATTTGGGCCAACCTTTGGGTTGAGAAATTAAACAGTGGCTTACCACTCAAACCCCCTGCCTCATCCACATGCTCAGAACCCGCGATTTGTTCGCGGCCTAATGTGGTGTTGGAAATGATCAACCCATCAAGGTCAACGCTTTTGATAACCCCAACAATCTCATCCATCTGTTTTTCATCAAGATCAGGCGCAAGCTTTAAAAAGACCGGTACCCGAACCGATGCTTGCGCGCGGGCGTGTAGCGCTTCGCCCAACAACCGTTTAAGCGCCTCACCGGACTGCAAGTCACGTAAACCAGGCGTGTTCGGTGAAGAAATATTCACTGTAAGATAATCAGCGACAGGCGCAAAAAGGCGCACACCTTCAACATAGTCAGCAACAAAGTCTGAACTGTCTTTGTTAGCACCAACATTTACACCAATTGTTGAACCTACTTGCTTCTTATTTGTTAGCCGGTCATAGGCCGCTGCATGGCCCTCATTATTGAACCCCATGCGGTTGATCACGCCTTGCTTCTCTGGCACACGAAACAGCCGGGGCTTGGCATTACCCTCTTGTGCCCGTGGGGTAAGCGTTCCCACTTCAGCAAAGCCAAAACCGATATCGCAAAGTTGGTTTGGCACTTCTGCGTTTTTATCAAAACCAGCCGCCATGCCAATTGGGTTTTTAAGCGTTAGGCCAGCAATTTCTGTTTCAAAGAAACTTGGATCCGCCAACTCTTCTGGTGCTACAGCACCAAGCTTTATCGCGTTGATCGTCAATCGGTGGGCTATTTCTGGGTCAAGCTTAAGCAACGCCTCCCGGCTAAGGTTTTGCACCATGGGTTGGCTTAGTAGCCGCGAAATATGGGAAAATACCATTATAGCCCCTCCGGCAACACAAACACGCCATCTGCGTCAGTTTTCAATTCATGCTCTGCAACAATCGCATCAAGTGACAAATCAGCGTAAAGATGCGGGAACAGGGAGCCACCTCGTGACTTTTCCCACTTTACATCCGTTCCGATCTTATCTGTTTCAACGCTAAGCAACACCAGATCGGTTTGACCAGCAAAGTGCAAACTCAAAGTCTTGGCAAGTTGATCAGAAGTCGAAAAATGGATATACCCATCCGTGATATCAATTGATTCGCCGGTGAAAACGCCATTCGCTTTGGCGGCTTGCCAATGCGTTAAAGAACAAACTTTGTAAATCTTCATGATCAACCACAATTTTACCCAATAATTGCTTGGGGCTTAGGGCTATTTGCATAAATGTGCAAGGAAAAGCGGCCAATTTTGGCTTTGTTGCTTTACATTCGTGTTAAGGAAAGTTAACAACGATTAGTAGGATTTTTGTCCTTTTGGCCAGAAACTATTCCTGTGTATGATATGGAACACATATGATTACCCATCGCGCAATTTGGTCTGCCATTGATACGCTGGCACAGCGTCGGGGCCTCTCTGTGTCTGGCCTTGCCCGACTTGCGGGGCTTGATCCAACAGCGTTTAATCCATCCAAACGTGTTTCAAAAGATGGGCGAGAACGTTGGCCTTCAACTGAAAGCATTGCCAAAACACTGGGTTCCGTCAATGAAAGCATGGATCAATTTTTAGCCGGAGGTGGCGTTTATGAACAAGCTGATGCCCACAAAGCAGCCGTACCACTTCTAGGGTTTGCCCAAGCTGGTGCTGGTGGTTTTTTTGACAGTGGTGGATTTCCTGCCGGGCAAGGCTGGGACGAGGTAAGTATTCCTGTTGGCCCAAACTCCAGCACATATGCATTGGAAGTAAGCGGCGAAAGCATGTTGCCGCTTTATCGGGATGGCGATGTGATTATCGTTTCACCGGACGAGCAAATTCGTCGAGGTGATCGAGTTGTTGTGCGCACATTAGATGGCGAAGTGATGGCCAAAATTCTACATCGCCAGACCGCAAACACTGTTGAGCTACATTCGCTGAACCCTGAGCATCCGCCCCGCAGCCTTTCGGCTAAAGAAATCGACTGGATCGCCCGTATCTTGTGGGCCAGCCAATAAAATCTGGTAGCAAAAACCCCACGTCTTCTCAGACGCAGGGTCTTTTATAATTCATCGCTGTGGTCTTAGACAAACTTGCCATTCAGCGCCTCTTTGATCAGCTTTTTGGTTTCTTCCACCCCATAAAGGGCGATGAAAGACCCAAATCTTGGCCCTTGGTCCTGACCCAGCAACACCTGATAAAGCGCCTTGAACCAGTTTCGCAACGGGTCAAATTCGTGCTTTTTACCGATCTCAAACACAAAAGTCTGGATCGCATCCGCGTCGGTGCCATCGCTGATTTCATCCAAGCGTGATGCGAGTTCGCTCATGGCAGCCGCTTCCTGCTCGGTTGCCGCGCGGAACTTCTTTGTTGGCTTCACAAAATCCGCAAAATAGCGAATGGCGTAACCAACCAATCGATCTAGTTCAGGATGCGTTTCCGGCGTTGCGTCCGGCGCATAACGAGAAATAAAGCCCCAAAGCACGCCACTGTCTTCTGCGTTTGCAGCAGATACCAAATTAAGCAACAACGCAAAACTGATCGGCAAATCATAGGCAAGTGGAAGCTCCCCACGGATATGGGTTGCTGGGTTTTCTAACAATTCGGCTGACGTTTGCTTTTCCGCCGCGCGAGAAAACGCATAGAACTCATCAACGGCTTTCGGGATGACGTCAAAATAAAGCTTTTTGGCAGTCTTTGGTTTTTGGAACATGAACAGCGCCAAACTCTCCGGCGAAGCGTAAGTCAGCCAATCTTCCATCGACAAACCATTGCCTTTAGATTTTGAAATCTTTTGACCCGTTTCATCCAAGAACAATTCATAGCTCAAACTCTCTGGTGGTGTTCCACCCAGAACGCGCACAATACGCGACGACAGGCGAACGCTGTCGATAAGGTCTTTACCCGACATCTCGTAATCAATGCCAAGCGCATACCAACGCAGTGCCCAGTCGGCTTTCCACTGACATTTCACAGCACCGCCCGTCACGGATACAGTTACTTCTTCGTCGGTTTCCGGGTCCAGATAAGTCACGGTGCCAGCATCCACATCCCGTGCAATCATCGGCACTTGCAGAACTTTGCCAGTACGTGGGCAAATTGGCAGAAATGGCGAGTATGTTTTTTGTCGCTCTTCGCCCAATGTTGGCAAAATGACTTTCATGACATCGTCATAAACTTCGAGCATGCGCAGCAGCGCTTTGTCTAAAACACCAGACGTATAATAATCTGTTGAACTCACGAATTCATATTCAAAGCCAAAGTCATCCAAGAACTTCTGCAAGCGCGCATTATTGTGATGTGCGAAACTTGGATATTCATCCGAAAACGGATCCGGCACCTTGGTCAAAGGCATACCAATATATTGTTCCAAATGCTCGCGATTTGGCACGTTGGCAGGTACTTTACGAAACCCGTCCATATCATCCGAAAAGCAAATGATCTTCGTCGGAATTTTGTCTTCGGTTAGCAATCGAAATGCCATACGCACCATGGATGTACGCGCAACCTCACCAAACGTGCCGATATGCGGCAAGCCAGACGGCCCGTACCCTGTTTGAAACAGCACCTCGTCCTTGGGCGATTTTTCCAACCGTTTGACAATCTTCTTCGCTTCTTCAAATGGCCATGCACGCGCATTTGCGGCGTTTGCGAAAAACTCAGCGTCAAAGATCGTTGGGGTGTTTGCCATTTGGCTGCCCTTTGGTTGGAAAATGAAGTGTGTGATATGACCGCACCAGCACTAAAACGACTTTAGACCAGCGCTTGTGGCGATTTCGCACACCTTAGCAACATCGTCAATGCTCTATGGGCAACCTTGTCAAAGCACAATGGGACGCCGCCAGTTCAAATAGTTCACTCGATGCCTTGTAATTGGTCATGAACACCCCTAGTTTTTGGCCAGAAAATTCGAACCAAATGAGGGCTCTCATGTCACTTTCGCCTCAAGAAGCACTAGTTTACATTATGGTTGTTGTATCAGCAGCCGACCGTCGCATGTCAGACGAAGAATTGGGGCGCATTGGATCTGTTGTTCGCAACTTGCCAATCTTTAAAGAATTTTCCCAAGACGCACTGACATTTGTTTGCGGCCAATGCGCAGATATTTTGGACGATGATAATGGCATGAACAATGTGTTGGACATCATCGCAGAAACAGTGCCCGCAAAACTGCGCGACACGGCGTATGCAGTTGCCGTCGAAATCGCAGCGGCAGATCTTGACATTCGCCCCGAAGAAATCCGCATTTTGGAATTGCTGCGCGCGCGTCTGAAAATCAACAAACTGACATCAGCTGCCATTGAACTTGGCGCTCAAGCACGTCACCGCACGGTTTAAAACGCAACATGGGCAGCCGTTGGGCATGCCCATGTTTTTACACTTTCTGCTAAAATTTGGACCACTTAGCTAGCCCAAACAAACAAGAAGTCACTTCAAAGAATTAAGCCCAAACAAGTTGCCTTCAGTGTCTTGGCACAATACAACCCAGCCAAATTCACCGATTGAGAATTTTGGTCTAATGACCTTACCACCCGCGCCGGCAACCCGCGCTTCTTCTACCGCACAATCTTGAGCAGAAAAATAGACAACTGTGCCGCCCATGCCCGGGCTGGCATGTTCTGACTTTGTCAAAGCGCCGGCGGCACCGTATGAGCTCATGTCAGCAGGAAAACTCATCATTTGTGTTTCACCCGTCGGGTCGCCCATCGGCTCAAGCGTGCGGCCCAAAACAGTTTCATAAAATGCCACTGCGCGATCCAGATCGTTTACATAGATGTCGAACCATCCAACTGCGTTCATTTGTGTCATATCCAACTCCTATTGGTTTTGATTATGACAAATACCTAGCAAGTCGCATTTGGTGTGTATTGTAGATATCAGACATCAAACTTATGAGAATATTTTCCTGGCGTGTAACCCGTTGCTTTGCGAAATGAATGTATGAAGTGCGACTGGTCAGCATATGACAATGACGGATCGCCGATCAAAGCTTGCTGCAAGCGCAGCACCTTTAAAAAATCATGCGGCGTGAACCCTGTTGTTCGTTTTAGGGTACGCTGCAGCTGACGAGCGGACATGCCTGAAACCTCTGCCATGTCTGCGACCGAATAAATATCATCAAGATGCTGAAAAATCTTTTCCGTGACCGGGTTCGCGACAACTAGCTTTTGCTCAATTAACTTTTCCACCAACCCGACCAAAACCAATTGCTTCGCGGCAAAGTCAGCGTCAGCAAGCTCTTGGTTTATCTCAAGCAGTGGAAGGTCGCCGTCATATGGTTTCCCCACCATGCCGTAAGAAGCCTGTTCACGGGCACTCTGCCAAACGCCGGGCAAAAATCGAATATTGGCATAGTGAAACACCTTGCCTAAATTAAGCTCTTCGGACGAAGCACGCAGTTTTGTTAGTCCCGCGACATTCACATTCAATTGGTCGAAGACGATGTAAGTACAAGCATCTGGCAATGCATGAAATCGATAGTCATCTAAAAGTTCCCCATCAGTTTTTAACTCCAAAAACCGATGTACTATTCCCCGCAAATGACTTGGTGGCTCAGCTTCCACAAACTGCACCGACTGGGCTGTTTTCTCTTTGCTGTTTCCTTTTGGATCGTACATGCCAGTTGTGCTTCTTACGCTGCGTTGTTGGTTTCAGTTACACATTTAACCGCGAAACCTAGAATGGCAAAGCTTAGGACAAAACAGGTTCAACAGAAGACCGCTATCCCCACAAATTCAATGTACCACTTGACATAAGGGTACATATACCACATATACGCTTTATGAAAGTTGTTATTGATATTGAAAAGACAGAACCATTGTTCGCTCAATTGATCTCGCAGATCAAACAGGCGGTGATGGATGAAGCCATAATTGCTGGCGATGCTTTGCCATCCATTCGCCAATTAGCCAATGATTTGGACGTGAACAACAAAACGGTAGCCAAAGCTTACAAACTGCTTGAGCGCGACAATGTCATCGTCACCAAAGGTTATCGAGGAACGTTTGTACACCCCGATGCAAAGGCGAACAGCTCTGCGGATTTAAGCCCATGGGCCAACCACGTTCTTGAAGAAGCTGTTAAAACACTAAGAAGCGCGGGCGTGACCGATTCAGAGATCCGCATCGCTTTCAAAGCAAGCATGGACAATCAAAACAACACAACCAAACGTAACGGAGACTGATATGTGGTTAGATATTGTATTTTACATCGTCCTTTTAGGTCAGGTTGTTTTGATCTCGTTCTACTACCCTCAAAAACTGCTGAACCGAAGCATCCATATTCTTGATACGTGTCCCCCTGCGCAGTACCCAAAGCTGTATGAAAATGACTTTTACGCAAACCCCGAAACAATGCTCAGGAAGGTTCTAAATCGATACCGATTTGTAGCCTTCGGGATTGGCCTTTTGGGTGTTTCTCTTTTGACGGCCATGCCGATAACCGGTTATGCGCCACATCAGATAAAGGAGAACCAACATCTTATTTTCGTACTATTTTTCACAGTCCTCCAAATGGTTCCATACATTTATATCGAATTATCGACCTACAATTGGTACAAACATGTCCGCGCAGCATTCAGCAACAAAAAGCGCACTGCTGAGCTAGTCCCGCGTAGATTTTTTAACTTCGCTTCACCCGTCCTAGTTGCACTAACCATCGCACTTTTTGTCAGTGCGCTCGCAATTTACATTATCATCCATAGCAATATAAATCCCTGGAAATGGAACCAATATGTTACTGTATTTGGGATAAGCGCTATGAATGTTGTGTTCGCCGTTGTGGTGTTTTTATCCATCAATGGAAAAAAGCTAGACCCACATCAATCGCATGCAGATCAAATGAGACGCATTCGCACAATCGTGCAAATTCATCTCTTTTCGAGTATCGGCATGAGCCTGTTTTTAATCACAATGGAGCTAGTCAACCAGTTTCGTTTGGATATGTTCGAGCCACTATTCCTGAGCGCATACTTTCAACTCATAATTGTATTCGGCATTGGCCAGATGATGCGCGCATTCTCGACCGAGACTGTTGATTTTGATGCGTATAAGGCAGAAGCCTCTTAACATCCGAACGCTCTAAATAATTGAAAAGTGCGCCCTCACCCGCCAACTCACAAATTGTTGCACATCAGGTGAGTGGCGCACGCCAGTTTCAATGCTATAGGTGAACTTCAAGATGGAAAGTTCACTGATGGAAGAATTAGGCTTTAATGAAGGGGCATGGCGTTTCGGCAGCTTCGTCCTCATCTTAGCAACAATGGTGATTTTGGAAGCTTTAATGCCCCGCCGCGCACGGCGCCATTCGCGCATTCGACGCTGGGTGACCAATTTTGGCATTCTTCTTTCAAGTTATGCCACCATTGCAATTGTCATGCTGGTCCTAACCACACTGGCCGCACCAATTACGGCACTTCTTGCGGCGATTTATGCAAAACAATGGGGTGTTGGCGTTTTCAACTGGCTCGGCTGGCCGATCTGGCTCGAGTGGGTTTTGGCCTTCATCATTTTAGACTTTGTCATCTGGGGCCAACATTGGGCAACGCACAAAATACCAGTTCTGTGGCGTTTACATCGCGTACATCATTCGGATCATGACCTGGACGCATCCAGCGCCATTCGGTTTCATCCGCTGGAAATCGTCCTATCCATATTTATCAAAGCCGCTGCCGTCATCATCATCGGCGCACCTGCCGTTTTGGTTGTGATTTTTGAAGGCGTAGTGAACGGCACGGCCCTGTTCAACCACGCAAATCTCAAACTTCCCCTTTGGTTGGACCGGGTTGTTCGCCCATTCCTAGTCACACCCGACATGCACCGCGTGCATCATTCAATAGAAGAGGGTGAAACCAACTCAAATTATGGGTTTGCCCTGAGTATTTGGGACCGTATATTTGGCACCTATATTGATCAACCAGCTCTTGGCCACGATAAAATGATTATCGGCCTTAAAGAGCACCAAAATGACGGCCCACAACAATTTGTCTGGTCTATGATATTTCCCTTTAGGAACATCAAAACATCCGACAAAAAACCTATCGAAGCAAAATCACAAAGTGATCAGTAAAACCCAACCGGAAACCATTTGAGATAAAGCTCGTCCAGTTTTCCTGACTTGGATAAACGCGTCAGCCCAATATCAATCGCGCGCCTAACATTTACCGCATTCGGATTTACCGCGATGGCAAGCCCCGCCCCAAAATCTTCAACGCTGAAATAGGGGCCGCCGATGAACACACAGCATTGATTTTGGTTGAGCCAAAATGATGCACGCATGCCATCAACAAAAGCGATGTCAATCGTGCCAATACGCAATCCGTCGAGCACCTCAAATTCGCCCGCCAACGGCAAAATGGTCTGGCTGCTAAAGTGCTTTTTCAAAAACGCATGATGTGCTGAACCGCGCTGCACCCCTATAGCGCCCTTAAGTTGATGCGGGTCGAAACCAACTTCGTCCTGGGTCCCAGCTTTAACGACAAACCTGCCAGGCAGTGCCAAATATGTTTTTGAAAATTCGAACTTCGCAGCGTTTACTTCACTCACTCCAAGTCCTGCAATAATCGCGTCGCCCTGCCCATCGACCAGGGCGTTGCCCACTTGATCCCACGGCCAACTCTGCAATGTACATTCAGCGCCAATTTCCTTGCACAACGCCTCAGCCAATTCGACATTGAACCCAACAACTTCACCGTCGGCCCCACGATAATTGAACGGTGGGAAATCAGATGTTGTCAAAAACCGGATCGAAGGCACCAACGAAAGGTCCAACACATCTTCAAATGCTGAAGGGTCAACATGTTTAGGCAAGCTTTGCGCGTTTGCAAGTGAGGCGAGAGCGGCAAACAGCAATACACTCAATGCGCACAGACCAAGCGGATATTTCAATTTCAGCATCATATTCAATTTTCGGTCTTTGACTCGTCGATTAAACTTGGCCACATTATCTTTCATAAATTTATTAATGCAATTTTTTAGTGATCTAGTTTTGTGCAAGAGTTGAACGAACCTCTCAATGAGCCTTTAGGCGCAGCGATTTTACGCCGCGTATTCAAGGAATATTTCCAAAGTGATTGGGCTGCACTTTTTGTCCTAAGACAAGCCGCCAAGGCAGGCGTCGAGCCTTTTCGATATTGCGCCGTTGAATTTAGTCTTACTGAAAGTGAGATTTACCGCCGCGCCGCCAAGGTACTGGGCCTCGCCTATACCCAAGAAATTCAAGCTGATCGCTGCACCAATATTTTTGTGGATCATGTTGAACAATTAAAAAATGCCCGCAGTTTGCGCGGACATCTATTAGACCGTGAGGTGCTTTTTGTAGCACCCGATTTTTGGCGCTTTGTCGAGCTGGCGAAAAGAATAAGTTACAAACCTGAACTGCGCGAGAAGCTATGTGTGGTCGCCCCCAAAACGCTGCTAAACACGCTAACGCATCTGCAAAGCACACCCATTTACGATAGTGCAATAACTAGATTAGCCAAGGTTTGGCCGTTTGCCAGCGCGCATTTGGGCTTGTCCAAATGGGTTCGATATAGTTTTCTTGCAATTGTTTTCGGGGTTGCCCTGAGCGTATTCTTCCCGTGGGGTTGGTTTCAGCCCATCGCCACATTTGCGCTTACGGTTTTGTTTTTGGTTCCAGCGGCGTTCCGTCTAAGTTGCGCACTCAATGGAAGAACCGTTCCTCGCATACCCGTGCAAAACTTAGTCGCTGATGATCAATTGCCCATTTATAGCATCCTCATTCCCCTAAGGGATGAGGCCATACTTGTCGAACAGCTCGTAAAAGCAATTAAAAAGCTAAATTACCCACCCGAAAAGCTCGACGTCAAATTTGTGGTTGAAGCAACCTCAAAAGAAACAATTGCCGCTGTTCAGGCATTCACCGATGATATTCAATTCGAACTCATTCCAGTGCCCGATAGCGAACCCAGAACGAAACCAAAAGCCGTCAATTTCGCATTGCCGTTCGTGCGTGGAGAACATGTTGTCATATTTGATGCCGAAGATATCCCTGAACCCAATCAACTCAGAATTGCGGCAACCGTTTTTGCAAAAAACGCTCAACTCGAATGCTTACAAGCGGAACTGGTCATCGACAACGCCAACGAAAACGCACTAACCGCTTTGTTTGCAACCGAATATGCAGCCCAATTTGGGCTGATTATGCCAGCACTCGCCTATTTCAATATGCCCATGCCATTGGGCGGTACATCCAACCATTTTCGCACTGAAACCCTCAAAAGAATTGGGGCTTGGGATAGTTTTAATGTAACTGAGGATGCCGATTTGGGCATTCGCCTTTCACGATGGAAACTCAAGTCAGCGGTCTTACCCAGCTATACAAGAGAAGAAGCACCCATCAGCCTTTGGCCTTGGGTCAAACAACGCACCCGATGGATGAAAGGTTGGATGCAAACCCTGTTGGTTCACAGCCAAGATTACAAAGCCATGGTCGCCCAAATGGGTTGGCGTAACGCGCTCATCTTTTACATTTATGTTGGCGGATTGATTTTTTCTGCACCCCTGCACGGCCTATTTGTCGCCCAATTCCTCTATGATCTGTTCACCCAAAAAGGTGTCATTGCCAATCAATATTTCCAACTCAACATGCATATGTTGGTGCTGATTTCAGGCTATCTAAGCGCAATGTGTACCGCATTTTTAGGTCTCTGGCACACCCGCCAATTGCACCTGTTTGGCTGGCAGATATTTTTACCATTCTATTGGCTTTTAACGAGTTTTGCGACCCTGCGCGCAGCAATACAACTCGCCACAAAACCGTTTTCATGGGAAAAAACAGCCCATGCCCGCACACAGCTCCCCCGTTTTGATGCCAAAAAAATGCAAAATCAAAAGCAAACCTCAAACAACACTGCTCGCCCAACTTCACCCGAATTGAAGTAAAGTTCATCCCTCTTTGGCAAAGCACTTTGCATAAACTGGCCGCTAGCATAGAATTTCGGATACCCAAGATGAGATTAGACCATGCAAATTCCAATCAACGGACGTCAGAACCACGAATTCAACATCACGCTGAGCGAAGAAAACAAGGACAGCGGCAAAGTCGCCCTACTCCTGCCCGGCTTGGGATATCGCATTGAAAACCCGATATTTTACTTCACAGAAAAACTGCTATTTGACCTTGGTTATCAATCTGCACGGGTCAACTATGCGTACGACAAATTAGACGGTTTCAGAGACCTCGATATCAGTGAAATCATGTCGATCTTAGCAGACGATGCCGCCTCCATCGGCCATGCGGTCGCAAGCATTGCAAACCATGATGAACTGATGTTTGTCGGCAAATCCCTTGGAACGATCATCATGGCCAATCTCTTGCAACAAACCGACATTATGCCAGAGCATTTGGCATGGCTGACCCCTTCCCTTGCAACGCCCATTGTTGATCAGAGCATCAATCAACAGGCGAAAAACTCATTTGTCGCCATCGGCACCAAGGACAAATATTATGACGCCAAGCTTTTGAAAAACTATGCAGATAATGGCGCAACACTTTGTATCATGGACGGGCTGGGTCACGTCCTGGAAGCAGAAGAAGATGTGCCCAAAAGCATCAAGGGCCATCACCAACTCATCAACGGTATGCACAAATGGCTTCGGGCATAAAAACGACCATCACAATCGACTTGAGCAAACTGTTTAAGGGCTCCCTTTTTAGCCGCTACTGATGCAACAGATATCTGCTAATCTGAATTGTGCCTATTCTTGATTGCTCTAATCCCTGACCAACTCGCCAACAAAACAAATGGCGCCAGCAACGCCAATGCCATCGATTTGGAAAGAGGTAAATACTCAGAAAACCCAACCAAGACATATCCTAATATGCCAAGTGCATAATAAGAAATGGCGATTGTCGACAGACCTTCAACGGTTGATTGCAAGCGATATTGGCTTTTGGCTGTTCGCGATATTGACGTCAAAACTTCCCGGCTTTGCGATTGAATATCCACATTGATCCGCGCATCAAGCAACTGAATTGACCGTGCAATCTTGTTGTTCAGTGATCTTTGACGTTTTTCAATCGATCGACATGTGGCCAATGCAGGGTCAACCCTATTTGAAAGATAACGGGAGATGGTTGTGTGTTTTTCGCTCTGTTCTTCCTCAATCCGGTCAAGACGAATTTGCAACACGTCCCCATAAGCACTGCTCGCGGCAAACCGATAGGCGGTCGCATCCAAACTTTGTCCGGCCCGAACTGATAATGAATGCAGATTACTGAGAATATGCTTGCTGTCCTCAATAGACGAAACGCTGCCAATCTTCTCATTTAGTGCGCTCAGTTCAGTTTCAAGCGTTTCAATAATCCTTGATTGAATACGGGCGTCTGGCAAGCCGAGCAGCGCCATCGTGCGGTAGGTGTCAATTTCCAATAGACGCCGAACCAAAATCCCCGTTTTTATAGAGCTCAATCCATCTACAGCGATTTCAAACCGGGTGAACCCGTGAATTTCAGTTTGAAAATCGGTCCCGATCTGAGCGTTGCCCGACCCCACACGGGTTAGACATAAACTTTTCGGTTCAAACCCGAGCAACGCTGCAGGCGATATTTCTAGCTGCTCAACAACATCAATTCGAGAAGCCGCAATGATGGCAAATTGCTTCAAAACCTCAAGGCCAATTCCCATGGGCCTGGCACGCTGATCGTTCACTGGCCCATACCATGTTAGCGTAACAAATTCAGTATGTGCTTCCCACGTCACTTCATATTCACCGGATGAGAATGAGTATTGACGCCAATTCCGGTCTGGCCCAAATCCGTATTCCTGATTACACCAATTGCGCAGTTGCTTACCTGCATAGTCCATTTGATCCGATTGCCGTCCGATCAAAAAAACGATCCGCCGAGCACGCAACGGCGCCTGCAATGGCGGGATTAGGCGAGCATGGATTTCTTCTTGAATTTGTCCACGCTGTTCATGATCAAAAAACTGAATAGCTGCAAACTCTGTTTGGTCGGTGTTATCAGCACCTTGTCCATTTTCCACTGCGGGTCCGCCCTCTTGCCTATCTCTTGCAAGCATTGCGCGGAGTTGGTGTGCCGACAAGTACGCCTTTAGTCATACCGCACCTTCCTAATCTGCATACTGGGTTGCTGCGACCAACGGACATCCGCAAGATTTGTCATATTATTCAATCGGGTGTAGTGATAAATCTCGTTCACCAACATCACCCGGCATAAAGAGGCTAAAGTGACCAAATTCACCGCGCAGGTTGCTGCAGCACATAAAAATATGGCGCAAATAATCCACACAACCCCGTGCCAAAAAAACACCTATTTGTCGCAAAAATTTGGTGCGAAGATTTATCTCAAACGAGAAGATTTAACGCCCGTTCGGTCCTACAAACTACGTGGTGCATACAACTTTATCTCTAAAGCGATAGAGGAAGCCGGAGAACCTAGTGAAGGTTTTGTATGCGCATCCGCCGGAAATCACGCACAAGGATTTGCTTATTGTTGTGCTCATTTTGGCGTGCGTGGCACCATTTTCATGCCTGTCACGACCCCACAGCAAAAGATCGATAAGACCCGAGCCTTTGGTGGCGCGAACATTGAAATCGTGTTGATCGGCGACATTTTCGATCAGTGTTATGCAGCAGCATTGGAATTTGCTGAGCAAAAGAGAGCCCTTATGGTGCCCCCATTTGATCATGCTGATATTGTTGAGGGCCAGGCGACCATTGCCCACGAATTGATGACCCAATTGCAGGGTAAAAAAATTGATCTCATCATCATGCCGGTAGGCGGTGGCGGATTGGCCGCTGGTGTATCCAAATATCTTGCACAAGCATCTCCAAACACACAAATTTTGCTGGTCGAGCCCGAAGGGGCACCCAGCCTTAAATCCAGCTTGAAAGAAAATAAACGCGTAAAACTAGAACATATCGACAATTTTGTAGATGGCGCGGCAGTGGCTCAAATCGGCGCTTTGAACTTTGAAATGCTGAAGCACCTGCCACAAGATATCGTGCATTTGGTGCCAGAAAATCGTTTATGTGCAACCATGATCGAAATGCTGAACATCGAAGGCATGGTGCTTGAGCCTGCAGGCGCATTGTCCATTGATATTCTTTCTTCCCTACCCAAAGAAACGTTGGCGGGTAAAAATGTCGTCTGCGTGACATCGGGGGGCAATTTCGATTTTGAAAGACTGCCAGAGGTTAAAGAAAAGGCCCTGAAATACTCCGGCTTGAAGAAATACTTCATTCTGCGTATGCCGCAGCGCCCCGGTGCTCTTAAAGACTTTTTGAATATGCTCGGACCAGATGATGACATCGCTCGCTTTGAGTATCTCAAAAAATCAGCGCGCAACTTCGGCACGGTCTTGATGGGCATTGAGACAAAAGATGCCAAAAACTTTGAGTCTTTGAAGGAAAAGCTGATCGAAGGCGACTTCGGATTTCAAGACATTACGGATAATGATCTTCTATCCAGTTTAATAATATAATCGCCCAAAATTGACAAACCGGATTAGAGGCGCATGGTTGCAGCATGTCACAAAATGCACTTTTCTCTAGAAAATCAAAAAAGTCGATTGCCTATGCCATTGGATTGGCAGCGCTTGTTATAGTTGGGTTCTTCTCACTGTTTTTTGCCTCACTGTCTGTTTTTAAAACCGTCGAGTTAGAACGCGCAGAAGGTCGAGCGAAGCTCTATCATTCTACATTGGTCAGCGCCTTGGAGCGGCTGGAGCATTTGCCTTTTATCGTCGCGCAAGATCCCGCAATTGTGCGCGCTTTATCGGGCGGTGGCCTAAAAGGGGTGAACTCGCGGCTAGAGGATTTTGCAAAACGCTCCAAAGCCGAAGCCATTTATGTCATGGATCAAAATGGCTGGACAATCGCCGCGTCCAACTATGCTGAGGACGTCAATTTTCTAGGCAAAAATTATGGCTTCCGTCCCTATTTTAAGGACGCAATGTCTGGCGTGAGAGGTGAATTTTTCGCCATCGGTGCCACCACGTTTACACCCGGCTTTTTTGTCAGTAACACTGTTCGTGATGACCAAGGAAACGCCATCGGGGTCGTTGCCCTAAAGGTCGCTTTGAGTGAACTTACCGGCGCATGGGCCGCATCAGGCGACGACATTTTGGTAACCAATAATTCAGGCATTACAGTCTTTGCGACATCCAACGAATGGCGCTACCGGGCGACAACACGCTTAAGCGAAGTGCAAATGCTTGAGATCAATAAGATGCAACAATTCGGCAAGCAGGAGCTCAAACCGCTCGATTGGAAACTTGGCGCCAACAACGAAGTTCAACTCAACGGCACAAATTACCTTTATGCCAATATCAGCGTGCAAAGGCGTGGTTGGACCCTGTGGTATATCAAGTCAACGTCCGGCATTTTTGAACGTACTTGGTTCGTCATTATCTTGGCCACCATTGTTATCGCGATGATGGGCATTGCCTTTGTCACCATTCGATCCAATCAACTGCGACGGGCACTCAGCGCCTCCCATGATGACCGCCAAAAGCTGCGCGTCGAAATTGAAGAACGCAAAGCCACCGAGATGCGTTTGGAGCAAACCCAAAGTGAACTTGCACGCACCAGCAAACTTGCCGCACTCGGACAGCTTGCCGCCTCTGTCACCCACGAACTTGGCCAGCCGATTTCCGCCATGCGCAATTATCTGGCCGCCGAGCAAATTGGAAATGGCTATAAACCGGGCGGGTTGATCGACCACTTGACCGGAGTGGTCAAGCGAATGGAAAACATCACCAAAGAACTAAAATTCTTTTCACTCCCCGGAGATGCCAGAACTGAGCAAATCGCGATCAACGATCTGGTTGATGGCGCATTGGAATTGACCCAGCATGATCTCTTGTCTCAAAAAATCAATGTGAACTTATCCATTCCCCAAAGCCTGCCGCTTATTGAAGGCAACCGGCAGCGGCTTGAACAAGTGCTGGTAAACCTCATTCGCAATGCACTCGCCGCCATGAAAGACAGTACCACTAGAAAACTGCAAATTTCAGTAAGCGCCGACCAAGATCGTTTAAACATCAATGTGCGCGATACTGGACACGGTTTGAACGGCCAAACCATCGAGCAATTGCAAGAGCCTTTCCACACCAACAAGCCATCCGGCGAAGGCATGGGATTGGGGCTTGCGATTTCTGCCGCTATCGTGCGCGAGCATCGCGGCCATTTAAGCACTATGGACCATGAAACAGGCGCTGAATTCACCATTGAGCTCCCTTTAGTCAAGGACTAGAAATTGCCAAACTCAACCAAAAATCTGAACCACCGGGTAATCGTGATCGATGACGATAAGGAAATGCGGCAGTCTCTTATTTATCTCTTAAGCGCCGCTGGATGGGAAGTTGAAGCATTGGCTGAAACGAGCATGATTGAAAACAAGGTCGCGGCCTTTTTGCCAGATGTCATCCTTTCAGACGTGCGCATGCCCAATAGCTCTGGTCTGGATCTATTGAGCGAAAAATCAAACGTTGCGCAATTGCCCATTGTTTTGATTTCCGCCCATGGCGATATTCCAACTGCCGTACAAGCCATGCGTGACGGCGCTTATAGTTTTTTGGAAAAGCCGTTTGACCCGCAACGACTATTGACCGTTTTACGCAATGCCGCAGAAAAGAACCGATTGTCCAAAGACGCAGAACGTTTGCGCAAACAATTGGCCACCTTATCCGGCTTAGATCGTGTGCTGTTGGGTAAATCTGAAATGCTGCAATCCGTGCGCGAAAGCGTTCTGGATTTCAGTTCAGCGGATGCTGCAGCCCTCATCCTTGGGGAAACAGGAACCGGCAAAGAACTGGTGGCCCGCGCACTACATAACTTGTCAGACCGCGCAAACGGCCCCTTCCTTGCCATCAATTGCGCGACAATTGAAGCCGAAGGTTTTGAAAAACGCGTTTTTGGTGAAGCGGGACAATCACAAGGTCTATTTCGCCAAGCTGAGGGAGGTACATTGTTCCTGGACGAAATAGGCACTTGCACATTGGACGTACAAGCAAAGCTGTTGCGTGCCATTGAATTGCGCGAGATTTTGCCGGTCGGTGCCGACAAGCCAATCACGGTGAATGTCCGGATTGTCTCCGCATCCAACGAGCCGTTAGATCAAGCCATCAACGATGGCCGTTTCCGCTCCGACCTCTATTTTCGACTGAACAATGTGGTGATCGATCTGCCAACATTACGCTCGCGCAAAGATGATATTCCGCTGCTTTTTGAACACTTCCTCCAAAATTACGCAGAGCTGTATGAAACACAAATCCCAGAAGTAACGACAGAAGATATGGCAATCCTCATCACCCACGAATGGCCCGGCAATGTGCGTGAACTCCGAAATGTCGCCGAACGGTTGGTGCTGGCTTCACGCCGTGGCGCGGGCTCCGTTTCGGAAGCCCTGCGTGTTCAAAACGATATGGGGGACGTCCCCGAAACATTGCGCGAGGCCGTTGCAGCATTTGAACGCACCCTAATCGCCAAAGCCATTCGCAACCATAAAGGCAAAATGGACGCGGTTGCCGAAGCGCTGGGCATTGGCCGCCGGACACTCAACGAAAAAATTGTCAAACTCAACCTCAACAAATCTGATCTGTTGGACTGATTTTACCCTGCGGATTTCCGCAAGGCACTAAGCAATCTCATGCGCAATTTTCCTCATAGGCAAAATATGGCAACCCACTAGGATGCTTTCAACACGGTCAAATTGACTGGGTTGAGGATTCTTTTGGGAGGAAATTATGAATAACATCGTGAAGGTCGCAATTGCGACCACACTCACTTTTGGCTTTGCCGCAGAAGCAATGGCTGTTGAATGGAACGTTTCGGTTTGGGGTAAGCGTCGCGCATTTACCGAGCATGTTGAAAAATTGGCCGAATTGGTTTCTGCAAAAACCGGCGGCGATTTTACGCTAAATCTATCCTATGGCGGCCTATCCAAAAACCGCGAAAACCTTGACGGGATTTCAATCGGTGCGTTTGAAATGGCACAATTCTGCGCTGGCTATCACGCAGACAAAAACCCTTCAATCACCGTTCTTGAATTGCCATTCCTTGGTGTATCTTCACTAGAGCAAGAAATTGCTGTTTCCATGGCGGTTTACAATCACCCAGCAGCGCAAAAAGATCTTGGCCGTTGGAACGCAACATTGTTGATGCCTTCTCCGTTGCCACAATATAACTTCATCGGCGTGGGCGAAGCACCACGCACGGTTGCTGATTTCTCTGGCATGACCGTGCGCGCAACCGGCGGTATTGGCCGCGCTATGGAATCTGTCAACGCAGTACCAAACTCCATGTCGGCAACAGAAGTTCGCCAAGCGCTTGATTCAGGTGTGGTGAAGGCGGTTTCGTTCGCCCCACATGCCCATATGTCATTTGGCACAATCGAGAGTGGCAAATGGTGGACAACAAACCTAAATCCAGGCACCGTAAACTGCCCAGTTGTTGCAAACACTGACGCGCTAAACAGCCTTTCAGATGCGCATAAAGATGCATTGATGAGCTCAATCCCGGAAGCCTTGGCCCATTATGTTGCCAACTATAATGGCGCAACAATGGACGCTTGGGGCCCAGCACTTGACGAGCGCGGTATTGAACGCGTGACCTATTCAGACGAAGAGCTTGCAGCTTTCCGTTCTGCTGCTGGTGGCATCGCGAAGTCTTGGGTAGAAGACAATTCTGCAAAAGGTTTGCCTGCGCAAGAATTGCTCGACTTGGTGCTTTCAACACTCGCTAAATAGACATTTGAAATGAATTCACCCGGCCACGCCAATTGAAAAGCGTGACGCCGGGTGACTTTTATCTAAGCTAATTTGAAACATTTGTTTCAATTTGGGGGGAAACAAAATGGCAGGTGCTTCATCTGTTTTAACTGACGATAGCTGGCTTTCACGCTTTGATCGTGAGCTTTTCAAAATCGAAGGTGTGCTCGCCTTCATCGGCGGCCTAGCAGTCTTTTCATTGATGTTGATGGCGGTGGTGTCGGTAGGCGGTCGCAATTTCTTCAATCGCCCATTGCCCGGATATGTTGATTGGATTGAGCAGGCGATGCCGCTCATCGCCTTTATCGGCGTCGCATATACCCAACGTATTGGCGGGCATATTCGCATGGATATTTTTGTCGGCAGACTTAAGGGCCGCCCATTGTGGACCGCCGAGTTCGTGTCCACATTTGTAATGCTGACATTGATGTTGCTACTGATGTGGGGAGCATGGGCCCACTTCGCGCGTTCATTTGATTTCGCCGCGCCCATGTGGAGCCGCGATAGTTCAATGGATATCGGCATTCCGCTTTGGCCCGCAAAATTGCTCGCACCCGTCGCGTTTTTCGTGCTCTCGATCCGGCTTTCATTGCAACTTTGGGGATTTGGCCGCGCCCTGCGCACCGGCACATTGGAACCCGTTGCAGTACCTTTGATTGAAGACGCCGCCACACAGGCAGCAAACGAAGCCATGCACGTAACAGGCTTTGATGAAGAGGAGGATATCAAATGAGTTCAATTGATATTGGCCTTGTCGTCACCGGCCTATTGCTCATCATGGTCTTGATCGGCGTGCGCGTTGCATTTGCTGCCGCTTTAGCAGGCCTAACCGGTTTGATTTGGATATTTTGGTCCAAAAAGGGTTACGATCCGAACCAGTTCTTTTGGGCCATCGAAGTTGCCACTAAAACCGCAGGCCAAGTCCCTCATTCAAAAGTGTCTTCCCAAGCCCTGTCACTCATACCAACCTTCATCCTGATCGGCTATCTCGCCTATTATGCAGGTTTGACCAAGGCTCTTTTTGAGGCTGCCAAACGATGGGTGGGGTGGTTACCCGGCGGCATGGGCGTCGCGACAGTTTTCGCTACTGCTGGCTTTGCGGCCGTGTCTGGTGCATCCGTTGCGACTTCAGCTGTTTTCGCGCGGATCGCCATCCCTGAAATGCTCAAGATCGGTTATGACAAACGCTTTGCAGCAGGCGTTGTGGCCGCTGGCGGCACGTTGGCGTCTCTTATTCCTCCGTCTGCGATTTTGGTGATTTACGCCATTATTGTGGAACAAGATGTGGGTGCATTGTTGCTGGCTGGTTTCTTACCCGGCGCTGTGTCTGCTCTCATATATGGCGGACTGGTTGTTTTGATGGCGACCTTCAATAAGAATTTGGGTCCACCGGTGCGGGGGTATACTTGGGGCGAACGCTTTAAGTCTTTGCCGCCTGCCTTCCCGATTTTCTTTGTTGTGATCATCATCATTTGCTTCATCTACAATCCGTTCGGCGGTGACGCATGGGGCACACCAACTGAAGGCGGTGCAATCGGGGCTTTTGTGATTTTCGTCATGGCTTTGATCCACGGTATGCGTTGGCCACAATTCAAAGATGCGTTGATGGAAACCGGCAAATTGGCGGTGATGATTTTCACCATCATTTGGGGTGTTTTGATCTTTGTTCGGTTCTTGGGCTTTGCTGATCTGCCCGGTGCATTTTCCGATTGGATCACTACGCTCGAGCAAAACCCAATGATCACGCTCATCTGCATCCTGATGGCTTATGCCGTGCTGGGCATGTTCATGGATGCTATCGGCATGTTGCTCCTCACCTTGCCCGTGGTGTTTCCAGCGGTCATGGCCCTTAACGGCGGTATAGACGTTACAGCAGCGGAAAGCGCGTTCGGCATGAGTGGATGGGGTTGTGCCATTTGGTTCGGCATTATCGTCGTGAAAATGGCGGAACTCTGTTTGATCACCCCGCCCATTGGGCTCAACTGCTTTGTTGTGGCTGGGGTTCGCTCAGATATTTCGGTGCAAGATGTATTCCGTGGCGCGTCACCGTTCTTTGTGGCCGATGCCATCACCATCGCCGTGCTCATCGCCTTCCCAGGCATTGTATTGTGGTTGCCAAGCCTGTTGCTTGGCTAAAAAATTTGGGCGGAGGATACAAATCCCCCGCCCAACTGATCGTTTATTCTTCAGGCCTAACCTGCCGGAGGCGGCAGAAAATTCACTTCGTGCAAAGCTGACAAGCGCACCACTTCATCTGGATCACCTAAATCATGCAACGCATTGAACAGATCGAAAAGTTTTCGGCTGGGGGCGACACCAAAAAAGCAGTTCGCATCCTTGCCGGACTTATTCGTAATCCCGTGGGCAATCCCCATAGGCATACGTACTGTGTCCCCAGCCCGCGCCGTCAGGACTTGATCACCAAATGCCAGTTCCAACTCACCGTCCAACAATGTAATCCACTCATCCTGTGTGGGGTGGATATGAGGCGGAACAAAACTATCTGCTGGCAGTAAAGCGTGCCAAATAAATGTGTTTTCACTGTGTAATTTTGGGGTGTAAGTCTGACCTAGAATATTCCACTTTAGATCTGACATTCCTTCACCGTGCGCGGTAATGCCGGGTGTCATTGTCATAGTTTCCTCCATTTTGTTAGGGCTGCCGTCGCAACACATGCGCGACGGCTAAGTGTTACGTCGATCAACTGACTTGATAGTCCGGGGTCGAATTCAAAAACTCCCGATAAGCATCAGCGTTGGGCGGCGCTAAGTTTTCTGCAATTGGATTGCGATGCTTTATCTTCGCGCCCATATCATCCAGCAATTCATCAAAATGCTTGAAGTGATAAGGGGCGACACACAAGCCACCATACACTTTGGCTGATGGTTTTATGTGCCGTTTCCAATTGAGCATCATCTCAATGTTTTGGTTCATCTGTGACGCTGTCGGCTGCTTGGCCAATTTGCCATCCGCATAGCGCACCAACCAATTCGCCGCCAATTCGGCACATAACACCGTACAAAAAGAGGAGTTGAACCCGACAAAGCCCATATCTGGCAGGTCAGGGTTGGCAATAATCCGGTAAAGCCTATATTGCCCGTCCTCTTCGACCAGTTTTTCCTTAAATTTTTGCGGCAAAATAGGCACGCCGAGCTTCCATCCGACAGCCAAAATGGCCAAATCGGTTTTCACACGTTCGCCGCCAGACAACGCAACCTGATCACCCTCATATTCTTTGAAAGTGCCTTTGATGGCCTTTATTCGCCCGTCGGCGATCATGTCGAACAGACCCGGGGTTACGATTGGCACTGAACAATTGATCTCGTCTTCAATTTTGATCTTGGGTCTAAGTCCGGTTTTGTTCAGCTTTAGCTGCATCGTCAGCAACGCTTCTAGCCCACGCCAGTTGGCCCATACAAAAGGTTTGGCAATTACATGCGCAAACTTTTGCATCGGATTTAGCCCCCAGCTAGGAAACATTTGTTCCTGCTTGCGGATGTATAGAATGTTTTTAAAGTTGATCAGCCCACCAATAAAATAGGGTATGCGCCAAACGGACTTCAAATAAACAATATTGACGGACTTCGCACCGAATTTCACAGCATTTACGGCAATATCAGTTGCTGATTTTGAGAATCCCAAAACCGTAACGTCTTTGCCTTTCACAATATCCGGGTCCGTATATTCAGACGAATGCATCACCTGTCCGCCTTGCGCCTCGAACGCCTCTTGGCCCGGATGGGTCAAAATGTTCTTTTCGCTGAACTGCCCAGTACAAACAGAGACAAAATCAAAATCTTCATATGTTTGTCTGCCATCACCATCAACAATTGAAAGTGTCCACCCAGCGGCCCCATCAGCACGACGCGCCATGCCGCTTACACCTGTGTTGAAACGGATTAAGTCCCGTAGATTGTGGTCAGCAGCATAGTCGTTCAAATAGGCATGCACCTGCGGCCCTTTTGGCCATTCAGGATAGTCCTTTGGCATCGCCTTGTCCGTATAGCGATATAAGTCTTTTGGGCTTTGGGTCTGCACATCAGGATATGAACGCGATAATTCCCACACCCCGCCCAAATCGTGACTGCGCTCGATCAACGTTACGTCGTGCCCTTTTTCTTTAAACGTTTTTGCGGTGACAAGACCACTCACCCCTGCCCCAATTACCGCAACCTTTTTCCGGTTTGCCATTGTCCCCTCCTATGTGCCGATTGCATCATTTTTTATTTTATGTCTAAACTAAAGGTCAGATACGGGGAGGTGTCTATCCAGAAAACGCAAAATGCACGCGATCACACCGCGCTGCTCAAAAACTCTATTCGCGAGCCACTCGCCAATCACAGATTGTTCCGATCTGACGATTTGGATTGCGCGCGCGAACAGGTTGCGCAGAAATATTGCGCCCACCGGCTGGACCTTGAGGGGTTGGGAACACCGCTTGATGTGGTGCACAATCATTTCGCGGCAGACGACATGAGCTTTAATTACATGCGCTATGGCGGCAAGGTGGAAATTGAGCCCGGTGAACTTGAAAAATTCTATCTCATCCAAATCCCATTGTCCGGCACAGCCGAAATCACCAACGGCAATCAAATGGTTGAAAGCACAACGGAGTTTGCAACCATTCTTAACCCCGACCTAAAAACCAAAATGGTCTGGCATGCAGACTGCGAAATGCTGCTTTTGCAAATTGATGCCCGCCGCATGAAACATGAAGCACAGACATATCTAGGCCGTCACCTTACGGCTCCAATCCGGTTCGAACCCGCCATCCGCATGAAATCTAGCCAACTCAAAATCTGGCGCCAAAAAATCCGCGACATGTTTCGCGCAGCAGAACAGGGTGAAAACCCAATCGGCAAAAGTGAAATGATCCATGAATTGCTTGAGGCATTGCCAAGCAACATTCAGTGCTTTTTCGATGCCGCGCCGCACAATGTCGCTTCTGCACAAATCTCCAGGGCAATGGATTTTATCAAAGCCAATTTCAAGGAAGAGCTGACCCTTGAAGACATATCAAAAGCCGCGGGTGCCTCCCCCCGTGCCTTGCAATATGGCTTCAAAAGCCAATTTTCAGTCACACCCATGCAGATGTTACGCTTGGAGCGTTTGCGCTGGGCGCGCCATATATTGATGGCAGCCACACCTAACCAAACCATTACCCGCTTGGCTGGCGAATTAGGTTTTCAACATCTAGGCCGGTTCTCGCAAGATTATCGCGAAGCATTTGGCGAAACGCCCAACCAAACCTTATTCAAAAGCAAGCGCCAACTTTAAAATATCAGTTTGGCAAAACCGCAGTCGCTTCAATCTCGATTTTTGCTTTGTCTTCAATCAAATCCGCAACCACCACCATGGTCATCGCTGGGAAGTTGTAACCCATGACTTCACGGTATGCAGCGCCAATCTCGGATTGCTTGGCCACATATTCCCTTTTGTCGGTAACAAACCAAGTCAGCCGAACGATGTCTTTAGGCTCTCCACCTGCCTCCGCCACAACATCTACGATATTGCGCAGGGCTTGCTGCATCTGTTCGATAAACTCGTCTGTTTCAAAAACTTGATCGCCATTCCAACCAATTTGTCCGCCCACATAAACCGTGCGTCCTTCACCAATCACGCCGTTCGCATAGCCTTTGGCTGGTTTCCAGCCCTTAGGGTGTAGAATTATGTTCGCCATCATTGATCTTCCATGAATTTTGTAATGTTTGCCCGCGCCTTGGTCGGCCACGGGGACGATTTTCCTGTTTGTGCATCGATATGCACAAGGGTCGTTGAAACGCTCACGCGCCGTTCATCAGCCGCTTTGGCTTCAATTTCAAATGAAATGCTTGAATTGCCAAGCTTGGTCACACTCAAATGCCAATGAAGCAAATCACCCAAACGACTTGGCGCATGAAAACGTGCTTCAATCGCAGCTGTCGGCACACCACTATCCGCATTGTTGAACATTTCAACATATGAATATAGCGCAACCTTTTCGAACCACGTTTCAATGGTCGCGTTCACCATCTCGAAATAGCGCGGGTAAAAAACGATCTGCGCCGGGTCGCAATGCTGAAACATTACGCGCTGCTCATAGATGTACGTTGCCATATATTAAATCCCCAAATACCGATCAGCCAACTCGTCAGTCAGCGCATCAGGCGTTCCCGTCCAGGCCGTTCGGCCTCGCTCCAGGATCACACATTTATCCACCAAAGGCAGCAGTTCGGATAAGGTTTTATCAACGATCAAGATCGATTGACCCGCAGCCTTCAGCTCTTTGACCGCGCTCCAAATTTCTGTTCGGATAACAGGTGCCAACCCTTCTGTCGCTTCGTCCAACACCAACAATTTGGGGTTGGTCATCAATGCACGTCCGACTGCCAACATCTGCTGTTCACCACCCGAAAGCGTGTTTGCCAGCTGAACATGCCGCTCCTCCAATCGCGGAAATAGCGCATAGACTTTTTCCAACGTCCAAACATCGCCCCGTGCTGCGGCGACTAGGTTCTCTTCAACCGTCAAATTGGGGAAACAGCGCCGCCCTTCAGGCACCAATCCAACACCTAGTTGCGCGACTTTGTGGGATGGCAATTTGGCAATGTTGTGCCCGGCAAAAAATATGTCACCGCGCTTTTGCTGTGACATTCGACAAAGGGTTCGAATGGTGGTGGTTTTACCCATTCCATTGCGGCCCATAAGAGCCACAACTTCGCCTTCACCCATTTTCAGATCAACCCCAAACAATGCTTGAGACGGGCCGTAAAAAACCTCAATATTTTCGATCCTCAAAAGCTCACTCATGCGGTTTCCCCCAAATAGGCTTCCCGCACATGAGGATCATTGCGAACTTCTTCCACCGAACCACTGGCAACAATGCGCCCGTAAACCAAAACAGAAATCCGGTCTGCCAACGCAAACACCGCATCCATATCGTGTTCAATCAATAGGATCGGGGCTTCATGGCGCAACTCGTCCAAGAACGCAATGAGCCTTTTGCTCCCGTCGGGTCCCAAACCCGCCATTGGTTCATCCAACAAAAACGCTTTGGGTTCTAATGCCAGCGCAAGCGCGATTTCCAACTGGCGACGCTCACCATGCGACAATTCCGCAGCGCTTACATTTTCTCGTCCATCCAACTCAACTTGGCGAAGGATCGACATCGCCCGGCCAACCAAAATCTGGTCTTTTCGAACACTCTTGAAAAACCGATAGCTCGTGCCTTCGTTGGCCTGCACGGCCAACATGACATTGCGCAGCGCTGAAAATTCCAAAATCACGGATGAAATTTGGAACGTACGACCAAGCCCCAACTGGGCGCGCTCGGCAACGTCCAAACCCGCCATATCCTGACCGCAAAAAACAACGCTCCCGCTATCCGAAGCAAGGCCCCCGCAAATTTGCTTTATCAACGTTGATTTGCCAGCGCCGTTCGGGCCAATCAGCGCGTGGATTTCTCCCGAATTCAAGGTCAAGGATACGCCGTCCGTGGCCTTTAGCGCACCAAAACTCTTGTTAAGGTCTTTGATCTCAAGCACCAGGCCAGTCTCAATTTTAGTCATGACGTGCCCTTCCCGCGATGAGGCCGATGATGCCGCCGCGTGCGAACAGTACAACGCCCAACAACACCAACCCTAAGAAGAACTGCCAATGCTCCGTCATCCCGCCAAAGATAAATTCAAACAAGATGTAAATAATGGCGCCAGCCAACGGCCCATAAAGGCGGCCAACGCCACCAAGAATGACCAAAATCATGATCTCACCGGACATGTGCCACGACATCATCGAGGGTGAAACAAACCGATTAAGATCGGCAAACAATGCACCAGCCAACCCGGTCATCATGCCTGAAATAACAAAGGCTGTGAGTTTAATATTGAAGGGCCGGACACCAACGGCAGCCAGCCGTTCTTCATTCTGGCGAGCAGACTGTAAAGCTGCGCCAAACCTTGAGTTCTTAAGTACCGCCGAAAGCCAAATTCCGCCCAAAAGTAAACCCAAGCAGATGAAATAAAAGCTTTGTGGATCAAGAGTATTCACACCAGGAAATGCGTTTCGCACATAGATGGAAAGTCCATCCTCTCCCCCATAAGCAGGCCAAGAAATCGCAAAATAGTAAAACATTTGCGCGAACGCCAAGGTGATCATGATGAAATAAACACCAGACGTGCGCAGGCTTAAAAGCCCAATCAAATAGGCCGCCATCCCAGAAAAGATGATCGCGACAACCCAAATGATCAACATTTGATTTGTCCCCTCAATCAAAAAGGGACTTTCCATCAGCGGCGTATAATTAAGGGCATGACTGGCTAAAATGCCAGCCGCATATCCTCCAATACCGAAAAACGCAGCATGACCAAACGAAACCAACCCACCAGTGCCTAATGCAAAGTTCAAGCCGACACCAGCTAGCCCTAAAATAGCAACCCGGGTCGCCAGAGTTATGTAAAATGGCTCATCTATAGCAATCGCAATAAAAGGGAATGCCAGCATCCCAATTGTAAGCGCAATATTGACCAGCATTTCGCGTGTGAGATTAGCCATTGTTTGATACCAACCCCTCAGGCTTGAAAATCAAAACGACGGCCATAAGCACATAAATCAGCATGGACGAAAGTGACGAGCCAACCGAACTTGCAGCGCTCGGGTCCATAAAAATGCTGAACAAAGAAGGCAATGATATACGGCCAACTGTATCAACAATTCCGACCAAAATTGAAGCGATCAGTGCGCCCTTAATCGACCCGATACCGCCAATAACGATCACAACAAACGCCAAGATGAGAACGGGTTCGCCCATACCCACTTGCACTGATTGCAATGCCCCAACCAACGCTCCGGCAAAGCCAGCAAGCCCGGCGCCCAATGCAAATACAATTGTATAAAGAGTGCGTATATCCACCCCCAGCGCTGCGATCATTTCGCGATCAGATTCCCCAGCGCGAATGCGAATACCAAGACGTGTTTTTGCAATCAGCAGATAAAGCCCGAGCGCCACCAAACCGCCAACGACGATGATTGAAAGGCGATAAATCGGGTAAGGCAAACCGCCCGGCAGCATAATGGGACCTGCCAATATAGCTGGTACATCCAAGAACAATGGAAACGAGCCAAATATAAATCGGCATCCTTCAGAAAAAATCAGGATCAGCGCAAATGTCGCAAGCACTTGATCAAGATGGTCCCTGTCGTAAAGTCGGCGAATAATGGTCATCTCAATAATCGCGCCGGCAAACGCGGCTGCAACAATCGAGGCGATAAGGCCAAGCCAAAACGAACCTGTCGCAGCGGCAACCGAAGCGCACGCAAAAGCACCAACCATATATAGTGAGCCATGGGCAAGGTTGATCAGCCCCATCACGCCGAACACAAGTGTTAATCCGGCCGCCATTAAAAACAGCGTTACACCAAATTGCAGCCCGTTCAACAGTTGCTCAAAAAACAGCACACTTGTCATGAAGATTTCTTTTCGGCCTTTGAAATAAGTGTGTGCGGGGCAAAAAGCCCCGCACAACGAAAGTTACATGCTGCACTCAGCCGCATAGGCGTCCTGGTGATCTTCAAGACCAACACCCAGAATTTTATTTGTCAAAATGTCGCCTTCCCTGACCACTTCACGAACATAAATGTCCTGAATGGGGTGATGATTATTGCCGAACTTGAAATCACCACGCACAGAGCTAAATTCCGCAGCTTTAAGCGCCGCACGGAATGCATCCTGATCACTTACATCAGCACTTTTTAGCGCTGAAAGAATAAGGTTTGCAGTATCGAACCCTTGGCTTGCATAAAGTGATGGCAAACGGCCATACGCTTCTTGGAAGCTAGCCACAAACTCAACATTCGCCTCATTGTCTATGTCTTTTGACCACTGCGAAGAGTTGCGTACACCAAGTGCTGCATCGCCAACCGCGCCCAAAATACCTTGATCAAACGAGAATGCTGGGCCCATTACTGGAATATCAACACCAGACGCTGCATATTGCTTCATGAACGCAATACCCATGCCGCCGGGCAAGAAGAAGTACACGCTATCGGCGCCAGAAGCGCGGATTTGTGCGATTTCAGCAGCATAGTCCGTTGCACCAAGCTTGGAATAAACTTCGCCAGACAACTCGCCCTTATAAAAACGTTTATAGCCGGTTAGAGCGTCTTTGCCTGCTGGGTAATTCGGTGCCAAGATATAAGAGTTTTTAAACCCTTCTTCATTTGCATAAGCACCCATGGCTTCATGCAAATTATCGTTTTGCCACGCAACGTTGAAATAGTTTGGGTGACAACCTTTACCCGCCAGCGGAGATGGACCCGCATTTGGCGAAAGATAGAACTTGCCCTGCGCCGTTGCTGACGGCACAACTGCCATGGCCAAATTTGACCAGATAATGCCAGTTAAAATATCCACTTTTTCGCTTTGGATCATTTTGTCTGAAATTTGCACCGCCAGTTCTGGCTTGCGCGCATCATCTTCAATAACGATTTCAACTTCCTTGTTGTCAGACTGGTTGATCGCCAACATAAAGCCGTCGCGTACATCAATACCAAGGCCAGAACCGCCGCCGGACAATGTCGTGATCATCCCGATTTTGGCACCGCCTGCATAAGCCATACTTGTCGCTGCCAGCGACAAAGCCAGCGCACTTGCAGTCAAGCTTTTCAATTGTTTCATTGTTTCCTCCCATTAGAATTGCTCAAGAAGAGCAATTGTTCAAAGAACGAGATTAGAATGAGGGATCGCTGTTTGATGGTTATCAAAATCAGTCCGTCGCAAACCTGTAAACATTGCGTCGCCGACCTTATCAAAGCCCCTATTTCCCTATCTCATCCCCTTTTAGTCTGCATGAATTCCAATATATTTCAATATTAAAATATCCAGCAATAAGCCGTTAAGGCGCAAAATGGCGCGTCAAATCAGACCGCGCATCAGTCAAATCTTCGATGACATTGAAATGATGTTTTTGCCCCGCTTCGTGCCACGCCGTACTGACGTCAAATCCAGCCCAAATGCTTGCGAGTAATTTGTTTTGCCGCAAAAACTCAGGACGCTCATTCGCACCCACCCAGCATATCAAGTCTGCACCTGCCATTGGGCGTTGCAAAGCGGCACTTTCTGCAATGGCCTCATCTTCATCAAGCACCAGCTTTTCATTCATTTGTGTTTTCATGAGCGGTCGCAAATCATGTAACCCCGAAATTGAAACCACCTTTTCAATCCGCTCCTGAATGTTGGCGGCCAATGGCGATTGCGCACAAATCTGGCGGGTAACCAGATGCCCACCTGCTGAATGTCCCGATAACCTGATCGGCCCATCAACTTTAGCCGCCGCATTTGTAGTAGCGCTTGCGATCTGCATCGACATACGCGTCAAATGCGCTTCTGGCGCAAGAGTATAACTGGGCATGGCAACGGCCCACCCATTATCTAAACCGCCTTGTGCCAAGTGCGACCAAGAGGATTTATCAAATGCCATCCAATAGCCACCATGCACAAAAACCGCTAGACCTTTGGGCTTTTGTGTTGGCAAAAATAAGTCAAACTTTTCCCGCTCGGCAGAACCATATTCAACATCCAACTGGGCTCGACCTTCACCCAAAAGCTGGTCACGAAATGCCTGAGCCGACACCGCCCACCGCGCGGGATACGCCTCGGCACCTTCGATATAAGCGCCGTTGGCATAAGCATCGTCCCAGTCGTTGATTTGCGGCAATTCCATCAAGTCCATCATTCCTTATTGGTTGCCCAATCCCAACCTATTTGCAAGCAAGGTAGAGAAATTTACAGCCCCATCTTCACCCACATTCAGGCATGATTAGAAAAATACTTCAAGCATAAAATTTTGAGCTTGAAATATATTTATCTGAATGCAATCATGGTTGAAATTTTTCGGGAGGAATTAATGAAGATTGCGTGTCTTGGCGGCGGTCCAGCTGGCCTTTATTTTGCCATTTCAATGAAACTTCGCCAGCCCGAAGCGGACATAACAGTATTTGAACGCAACAAAGCGGACGATACGTTTGGTTGGGGCGTTGTACTTTCCGACGATGCCTTAGACAATTTGCGCACAAACGACCCCAAATCTGCAGAAAAAATCGGCGAAAGTTTTGCCTATTGGGACGATATTGCCGTCGTGCATGATGGACACAGAACTGTGTCTTCTGGCCACGGGTTCGCAGGTATCGGTCGCATGAAAATGCTGCTCATCTTGCAGGAACGTGCGCGAGAACTCGGCGTTAATTTGCAATTCGAGACCAATGTCGAAAATGTTGAGAAATACCAAAAAGATTACGATTTAGTCGTTGCATGCGATGGCATAAACTCGCCCGTGCGCCAGCATTATGCTGAGCATTTCAAACCCAATATCGACGTGAGAGAATGCAAATTCATTTGGCTTGGCACACACCAAAAATTTGATGACGCGTTCACCTTCATTTTTGAGAAAACTGAACATGGCTGGGTCTGGGTTCATGCTTATCAATTTGACGATGAGACCGCCACGGTAATTGTTGAATGCCAGCAAGACACCTGGGACAAAATCGGCTTTGAACATATGTCAAAGCAACAAATAATCGAGAAATGTGAAGAGCTATTTGCTGACCATCTTGATGGACACAAATTAATGTCCAACGCAGATCATTTGCGTGGCTCCGCTGTGTTTATGAACTTCCCACGGGTCCTGTGCGAAAAATGGCACCATGAAAATGTGGTCCTGTTGGGCGACGCATCCGCAACCGCCCACTTCTCCATCGGCTCCGGCTCACGCCTCGCCTTTGATAGCGCCATCGCTTTGGCCAACCTGTTGCACACAGAACCAAACATGGAAGCCGCATTTGATCGCTATCAAGACGAACGCCGCTTGGATGTCTTGCGCCTTCAATCTGCTGCGCGCAATTCTTTGGAATGGTTCGAACAAGTCGAGCGCTATCTGGATTTAGACCCCGTGCAATTCAACTACTCACTACTCACAAGGTCACAGCGCATCAGCCACGAAAATCTGCGCTTGCGTGATCCAGAGTGGGTAAAGTCGGCTGAAACTTGGTTTCAGGCCCAAGCTGGCGCTCCGCATTCCCATCGCGCGCCAATGTTTGCTCCGTTCAAACTGCGTGAAATGGACCTAAAAAACCGCGTCGTCGTTTCTCCAATGGCCCAATATAAGGCCGAAGGAGGCTGCCCCACAGATTGGCACTTTGCGCACTATGCAGAAAGAGCCAAAGGCGGCGCGGGACTTATTTATGTGGAAATGACCTGCGTGTCGCCCGAAGGTCGCATCACGCCGGGTTGCCCCGGCCTTTATGCACCCGAACATGAGGCCGCGTGGCAACGGATAACTGACTTTGTGCATCAAGAAACTGACGCGAAGATCTGCTGCCAAATCGGCCATTCGGGCCGCAAAGGGTCGACCCAAGTTGGCTGGGAGGAAATGGACGCGCCGCTTAAAGACAATAATTGGCCGCTTATGTCAGCATCCGCCATTCCTTGGTCTGAAAACAATGCCATGCCCAAAGCCATGGACCGCGCAGACATGGATATGGTCAAAGACCAGTTTGTTGCCTCTGTTGAAATGGCAGACCGGGCAGGTTTTGACATGATCGAACTGCACGCGGCCCACGGCTATCTGATTTCTTCTTTCATCTCCCCAACATCGAATAACCGCACGGACGAATATGGCAGCAGCCTAGAAAACCGCATGCGCTACCCGCTCGAAGTTGCGAACGCCATGCGCGCGGCTTGGCCAAAAGACAAGCCAATGTCAGTGCGTATTTCCGCCAACGATTGGGTTGGCGAGGACGGCGTTACTCCAGAAGAAGCGGTCGAAATCGCCAAACTATTCGCTAAAACCGGCATCGACATTATTGACGTTTCAGCCGGGCAAACTTCAATCGACGCGCAACCCGTTTATGGGCGCATGTTCCAAACCCCGTTTTCGGACCGTATCCGCAACGATACCGGCTTAAAAACCATGGCGGTGGGCAACGTTTATGAGCCTGATCATGTCAACTCTATCCTAATGGCTGGACGCGCAGATCTAGTTTGCCTTGCACGACCCCACCTTGCCAATCCATACTGGACATTACATGCGGCGGCGGCGCTGGGCGACAATGCCAGCAATTGGCCAGCCCCATACCACCCGGGCCGTGACCAAATGATGCGATTGGCTGAGCGAGCAGAGGGCATTGGGATCAAAGTATGAGTTTGAGCGATAAATCAGTTCTGATTACCGGTGGTGGCACAGGCGTTGGCGCAGATATGGCGCTGGCTTTTGCCAAACAGGGCGCGCGCGTTTTCATCTCAGGCCGCACGACAAATTCGCTCGAAAAAGTAGCCTCCAACCATCATCAAATTTCAGCGGTTACCGCAGACGTAACAGACGAAACATCGGTAAAGTCCATGTTCGACCAAATCGGTGCGATGGACATCGTGATTGCAAATGCGGGAGCCGCCGAAAGCGCACCGCTCGTTAAAACCGATTTAGACAGTTGGAATAGAATGATCGCTGTCAATTTGACAGGTGTATTTCTCACCCTCAAAGAGGGACTGATCAACATGAATGGCAAGGAATGGGGCCGCCTCATTTCAGTGGCTTCAACCGCAGGCTTGTGCGGCTATTCCTATGTCGCGCCCTATTCAGCAGCAAAACATGGTGTCATCGGCCTCACCAAGAGCTTGGCCCTTGAAGTTGCGAAAAAAGGCATAACGGTCAACGCACTTTGCCCCGGATTTCTTAACACCGAAATGAC
Organism: Maritalea sp.; assembly: GCF_051251695.1. Lineage (NCBI taxonomy): Bacteria > Pseudomonadati > Pseudomonadota > Alphaproteobacteria > Hyphomicrobiales > Devosiaceae > Maritalea > Maritalea sp. Next base: position 54,372 of record NZ_JBPOEU010000020.1, read on the forward strand.
TGACCGCTCGGTTGCCACCATCGTCGAAAAAACAGGCATGAGCGAAGATGAAGCGCGTGCTACGATCGCGAAGAACAATCCACAGGGACGTTTAATCGAACCTGCAGAAGTCAGCGCCGCAGCCCTTTGGCTTTGCGGCAACGGCTCCGAAGGTATCAATGGACAAGCCATTTCAATTTCAGGGGGCGAAATATGAGCGTGGCAAATGAAAAACTTGAAGACCAGCTCGTGAGCAAGCAGCGTTTACGCCTTTGGTTGCAAATGCTTAAAACCACGCGGTTCATTGAAAATGAATTGCGCGAGGAACTGCGGCTTGGATTTCATTCAACATTGCCCCGCTTTGATGTGATGGCAATGCTTGACCGCACACGCGACGGATTGCGCATGAGCCAACTCTCCAAGCAATTGATGGTTTCCAACGGCAATGTAACCGGCATCATAGATCGGCTGGTGCAAGAGAATTTTGTGATGCGTGTCCAGGTCAAGGGCGACAAACGCGCAACGCTCGTGCGCCTTACACCATCAGGCATTCAAAAATTTGCTGAAATGGCCGCCGAGCATGAGCGTTGGCTCAATGAACATCTAAAAGAAATCGATGAAAGCGAAATCGCTCACTTCATCGAAATTCTATCCAAAGTGCGGGAGGACGAACATTGAAACCCGTCACAATGAGCGATCTTAAGCCTGAACATTTCGCATGGCGCATGGATGGCCGTGTCGCCATTATCAATCTCCATCGCCCAAAACGCAAAAACCCCCTCACCTTTGAGAGCTACGCGGAGCTGCGCGATACTTTCCGGCAAATGGTTTATGCCGAAGATGTAGACGCTGTAGTTTTCGCTTCAAATGGTGGAAACTTTTGTTCGGGCGGCGACGTTCACGACATTATTGGCCCCTTGGTCAATATGGACATGAAAGAACTTTTAGCCTTTACCCGCATGACTGGGGATCTGGTTAAATCGATGATCCATTGCGGCAAACCTATCATCTCTGCCATCGACGGCGTTTGCGTGGGTGCTGGAGCAATCATCGCCATGGCTTCTGATTTACGCCTTGCAACATCCGAGGCCAAAACGGCATTCCTGTTCACCCGTGTCGGTCTTGCAGGTTGTGATATGGGGGCATGTGCCATGCTGCCTCGTATTATCGGTCAGGGCCGAGCCGCAGAACTGCTTTACACTGGACGTTCCATGAGTGCTGAAGAAGGCGCGAATTGGGGATTTTTCAATGCGCTTCATAATGCCGACGACCTTGAAGCCGCCGCCATCAAAATGGCACAGCGCATTGCATCCGGTCCCACTTTTGCCCACGGCATCACCAAAACGCAGTTGAACCAAGAATGGAATATGAGCTTGGACCAGGCTATAGAGTCTGAAGCCCAAGCCCAAGCCATTTGCATGCAAACCAAAGACTTTGAACGCGCATACTTGGCTTTTGTAAAAAAAGAAAAGCCAGTATTTGAGGGCGACTAATGTCAGACAAGAGTTTCCTCAATTGGCCGTTTTTCGAAGACAAACATCGCGCCCTCTCAACTGAACTTGAAGCGTGGTGTGAAGCCAATTTGCCTGTTGATCACACTGACGTCGACAAAGCTTGTGTAAAGCTGGTCGCCGATTTAGGTGCGGCTGGATTTTTACAACATACCGGTGCCGGGGAAGATGAAAAGCTGGATGTGCGCAGCCTTTGCCTTATCCGCGAAACACTCGCCCGTCATGATGGCTTGGCCGATTTTTCCTTCGCCATGCAAGGTCTTGGCATGGGGGCAGTTTCACTTTTCGGCACACCAGAACAACGCGAATGGCTGGAAAAAACACGCACCGGAAAAGCACTTTCCGCCTTTGCCCTCAGCGAACCAAAATCCGGTTCTGATGTCGCGAATATTGAATGTAGCGCCGAAAAAATCGGCAATCACTATGTCATAAATGGCGAGAAAACATGGATATCCAATGGCGGCATCGCCGATGTCTATGTGCTGTTTGCCCGCACTGGTGAGGGACCCGGAGCCAAAGGCCTATCCGCATTTTTAGTGCCTGCGGATACCGATGGGTTAGAGATCGCTGAACGCATTGACGTTGTGGCACCCCATCCGTTGGCGCGGATCAAATTCACCGACATGCAATTGCCGCCGTCTGCAATGATTGGGCAACCGGGGCAAGGATTTAAAATCGCCATGTCAGTGTTGGATGTTTTCCGTTCAACTGTTGGGGCAGCAGCCCTCGGCTTTGCGCGTCGGGCGCTTGATGAAACATTACATCGTGCATCAAACCGTGAATTGTTTGGCGCACCACTTTTTGATCTGCAAATGGTACAAGGCCACATTGCTGATATGGCACTTGATGTTGATGCTTCAGCTTTGCTGGTTTATCGCGCCGCATGGGCCAAAGATATGGGCGCGGCGCGGGTAACCCGCGAGGCGGCAATGGCCAAACTATATGCCACCGACAAAGCTCAAACCGTTATTGATAAGGCCGTGCAAATCCACGGGGGAGATGGGGTGCGCAAGGGCTCCATTGTGGAGAGCCTATACCGCGAAATCCGCGCATTGCGCATTTATGAGGGCGCATCTGACGTCCAAAAAATCGTCATTGCGCGTCAAGCATTGGGGGAGATCAAATGAAGCTGGGACCATCCGGACACACCGATACATTCGCGCGGGATAATTTGCCCCCCGTCGAAACGCAGCCGGTCTTCTTAACCGAAGACTTTGCCTATCCAGAACACATGAATGTCGGGCGCATTCTGACCGACGCCATGGTGGAAAAAGGCTTTGGCGACAATGTCGCCTTGATTGGCAATGGCCGCCAACGCACCTATAAAGAACTCGCGGATTGGACCAACAGACTGGCCCACGCGTTGGTCGAAGATTACGGCGTAAAACCGGGCAACCGCGTTTTGATCCGTTCAGCCAACAACCCGGCGATGGTCGCGTGCTGGCTAGCTGCCACCAAAGCTGGCGCGGTCGTCGTAAATACGATGCCGATGCTGCGTGCAGGCGAATTGTCGGCAATTGTCGATAAAGCCGAGATCAGCATCGCGCTTTGCGATAGCCGCATGATGGATGAAATCGTTGCTTGTGGCAAAACCTCAAAATTCTTGCAAACAATCGTAAGCTTTGATGGCACCGCAAATCATGATGCGGAACTGGACCGAGTGGCCTTGGGAAAATCGGTAAAATTCGAAACCGTCCGAACAGGCCGCGACGATGTTGCCCTATTGGGCTTTACATCAGGCACAACTGGCGAGCCTAAAGCCACCATGCACTTCCATCGGGATTTACTGATGATCGCAGATGGCTACGCGCAAGAGGTTCTAGGCGTCACGCCAGACGACGTATTTGTTGGCTCACCGCCCTTAGCCTTTACCTTTGGTCTCGGCGGTTTGGCGATTTTCCCCTTACGGTTTGGCGCAACCGCGACACTGCTCGAAACAGCCTCCCCGGCCAACATGATCGAAATCATCGAAACCCATAAAGCCACGATCTGCTTTACCGCCCCCACCGCCTATCGCGCCATGATGCGGGCAATGGATGAAGGGGCAGACCTATCCACATTGCGCTGTGCCGTTTCCGCAGGGGAAACATTGCCTTCCCCCGTGTTCGACGAATGGCAGCAAAAAACGGGCAAGCCGATGCTTGACGGTATTGGTGCCACTGAAATGCTGCATATCTTCATCACCAATCGGTTTGAGGACGCAAAACCCGCATGTACGGGACGCCCGGTTACCGGCTACGAAGCAAAAGTCGTCGATGATAACATGAATGAAATGCCACGCGGAGAGCCCGGTCGCCTCGCCGTTCGCGGGCCAACAGGTTGTCGGTATTTGGCAGATGACCGTCAGGCAAAATACGTGATTGATGGGTGGAACATTACCGGCGACACCTTTATGCAAGACGAGGAAGGCTACTTCCATTTCGCAGCGCGCAACGATGATATGATCATCTCGTCAGGGTACAATATTGCCGGGCCAGAAGTTGAAGCAGCACTTTTATCCCATCCCCATGTCGTGGAATGTGCCGTGATCGGCGCACCAGACGAGGAGCGCGGCAATGTCGTGCAAGCCCATATTGTGCTGGTGGACGATGTCCCGAAAGACGACGACACCATCAAACGGTTGCAAGAGCACGTTAAGGCAACAATTGCCCCCTATAAATATCCGCGCTCAATTGTATTTACCGATACTCTGCCAAAAACCCAGACCGGTAAAATCCAGCGTTTCCAACTTAGAGCAAGCTAGTCCATGAGCATTTTTTCAAAAACTAAATCCATGTTTCATTTGCCCGAAGGGGTTATTTATCTGGACGGCAATTCGTTGGGCCCGTTGCCCAAAGCAACGCCCGACCATGTCAGCAACATGTTGACAAAGGAATGGGGAGACCTGCTAATCACCGGCTGGAACAAAGCCGACTGGATGGGCCAGCCCTCCCGTATTGGCGACCGGATCGGTAAACTGATCGGCGCGCCATCAGGTTCAGTTGTGATGGGCGATACGCTTTCGATCAAGGTCTATCAGGCCGTAGCTTCGGCACTTGATTTGAACAAATCCCGCAAAATCGTGCTCTCGGATAATGGCAATTTCCCCACTGATCTTTACATGGTCGATGGGCTGCTCAAGTCTTTGGATAACGGTCACGAACTACGTCTCGCTGATCCCGAAAAAGTTGAAGCTGCGCTCAATGAAGACATCGCCGTATTGATGCTCACCGAAGTGGATTATCGCACGGGCCGCAAACACGATATGAAAGCGCTCACCGCAAAAGCACAAGCGTTGGGGATCATAGTGATTTGGGATTTGGCGCATTCTGCTGGCGCGGTTGAGGTGGATGTAGCGGCCTGCAATGCTGACTTTGCCATCGGCTGTACGTATAAATATCTCAATGGTGGCCCCGGCGCACCAGCTTTCATTTATGTTGCCCCAAAACACCAAGAAAAAATCCGCCCAGCACTCTCTGGCTGGCTTGGACACGAAGCACCATTTGCTTTTGATATTGATTATCGTCCCGGCGCAGGTATTGAACGCATGCGGGTGGGCACACCACCAGTAATCGCACTCGCCGCTCTAGAATCTTCGCTTGATATCTGGGACATGGTGACGATGAAAGAGGTGCGGCAAAAGTCGATCGAATTATGTGATTTGTTTATCGCACAAGTCGAACAACATTGCCCTTCCCTTTCACTGAATAGCCCACGTGAGGGCACAAATCGCGGTTCGCAAATCACGTTCAAATTTGACGATGGTTACGCCGCGATGCAGGCGCTTGTTGCCCATGGGGTTATTGGCGATTTCAGAGCACCAAACAATATGCGGTTCGGCTTCACGCCCTTATATATTGATGAGGGTGACGTTGTCGCAGCCGTTAAAATTCTGGCGAATGTTCTCGACAATAAGCTTTGGGATAAGCCAGAATACAATCAACGTTCACGGGTAACTTGATTTATGCGATCTTCATCTGGTCACATCACCAATAATTGGCGGCAGCAATGCACCATTGCGCCAGATTGGTATGTGACAGATGAAAGCCGTTTTGGCATTCCACGGGGTGCCCGCACTGTTTGAACATTGAAGAAATTCAATTTCCCATTTAGCAACGCTAAAGTTCAAACAGGACGCACAAAATGTCTAAACCAACAGAGCCATACAACCCAGCGCTTGAAGGCGCTCAAATGTCATTTGATGGGCGCATGTCCTATGGTGATTATTTGCAAATCGATAAAATACTAAGCGCACAACATCCGCTCTCGTCAGCGCATGATGAAATGTTGTTCATCATCCAACACCAAACGTCTGAATTGTGGATGCGCCTTGGCATTCATGAGCTTCATGCGGCACGCGAAGCACTCAAAACCGACAATTTGCCCACCGCATTTAAAATGCTCGCGCGGGTCGCGCGCATCTTTGAACAGCTCAACAATGCTTGGGACGTTTTGCGCACAATGACGCCCTCCGAATATACCGAATTTCGCGACACACTTGGCCAGTCGTCAGGTTTCCAGTCCCACCAATATCGGCAGGTGGAATATATTTTGGGTAACCGCAATAAAGCGATGCTCAAACCTCATGCGCACAAAGAAGAGGTGTATGCGCTTCTCAAATCTGAACTTGCAATACCAAGCCTTTATGATGAAGCGCTTCGACTGCTCTCCCGCAACGGCATTGAAATACCCAGCGAAGTGCTCAACCGAGATGTCAGCGACCAGCATGAGGCCGACGAAGGTGTGCAGCTTGCTTGGAAAAAGGTTTATCAAGACACCGCCAACCATTGGTCATTATATGAGTTGGCTGAAAAGCTTGTTGATTTTGAAGATTATTTCCGCCGCTGGCGGTTTAATCACGTTACAACAGTTGAAAGAATTATTGGATTTAAACGGGGAACCGGGGGCACTGGCGGCGTATCATATTTACGGCGCATGTTAGATGTGGAACTGTTCCCCGAACTTTGGCATGTGAGGACTGAGCTATGACCACTTGTGTATTTGTACAATTGCGATGCGCGCCGGGTAAAACCTATAAGGTGGCGGAAGCCATTTATGAGCGAGAGATCACCTCTGAGCTTTATTCCACCAGTGGGGATTTTGACTTGTTGATGAAAATCTACATCCCCGAAGGGGAAGATGTGGGCATGTTCCTCAACGACAAAATTCTGGATATCCCCGACATTTCGCGCTCGCTGACAACGCTTACATTTAAAACGTTCTAAGCTGATCTAAGATTGATCTCCCTCAAGGCGGAGTGTCACTAAACTGACATATACTCCTCTCCAGGTTTTCAGGAGGGGAGTAATATATGACAAAAGAAAATGAACAGCCGATGCCATTGGAAAATGGCCACATAGCAGACGAGCTTACCGCAGCAGTTGAATCACAAATTGAAGACGCTCGGCATCGCCTCGCCCGGCTACGCAAAGATCCAGAAGCCATTCGACAAGCATTTGAGTATGGAGAATATCCCTATGCCAAAAAAATTGCGCGCGACACTTATGAAAAGCGAAAAGCCGAACTTCAAGTTGAATTGCTAAAAGTTCAGGAATGGGCCCGCGAAACAGGTCAAAAATTCGTACTGATATTTGAGGGTCGCGATGCGGCAGGCAAAGGTGGAACCATCAAACGGTTCATGGAACATTTGAACCCACGCGGTGCCCATGTCGTCGCCTTGGAAAAACCCACAGATCGCGAAAAGTCCCAATGGTACTTTCAACGATACGTCAAACACTTACCTTCCGCTGGGGAAATCGTCCTATTTGACCGTTCATGGTACAACCGTGCTGGCGTTGAGCGTGTGATGGGGTTTTGTTCTGCAGGCGAATATCTAGAATTTATGCGCCAATGCCCAGAATTTGAGCGCATGATCGCCCGTTCTGGTACTCATTTGTTCAAATACTGGTTTTCAGTTACCCGAGAAGAACAACTTCGTCGCTTTAAATCGCGCGGTCGCGAACCACTAAAAAGCTGGAAATTGTCACCGATTGATAAAGCATCCTTGCACAAATGGGATGATTACACCGAGGCAAAAGAGGCAATGTTCTTTTACACAGACACCGCTGACGCCCCTTGGGTCATTGTAAAATCCAACGACAAAAAACGCGCCCGTCTCAATTGCCTCAGGCATTTCCTTTCAAGCTTGGATTATCCAAACAAAGACCACCATGTGGTCAATGGTCCTGACCCTCTTATTGTAGGCTCCAGCAACGATGTAATCGGCCGGTCAGACCATATACTTGGGCACTCAATGCATCCAGACCACCGGAAATAGTCTGCGCCTTTATTGTTGTTCATTTGTGCCAGCGACCTTCTGAGCCTAGCACAACTGTACCAAAAATCGGTTTTGCATGACGCGACCTAAGCGACGTTGTATTGCAAAACCGTTTCCGCATGCCTTGAGAAAGGCGAATGGAAACGTCATGTCCTTGCTGCTACACCCCATCCCAACTGATCGGTTTTCATCCACGCAAGTGATTGATTTCTTTATTCAAGTCAGTTGGCTTGACGTTTAAGCATAGTATAAATCAAATATATAATTGTAGTTGCTGGTTGATATGATGTAACTCTTTAAATTTAATCGTTTGGTAAAATTAACTCAAAGCGAAAACACTAATTACATCTGAAATATACAAGAAATTGAAATATAACTGAAAGATATTCTTTAAATTAACAATTCGTTAGCCATTTCGGTCGTATTTTTTCGTATTACCAAATTGGAAAATCCTAGCGTGTCAGAATCATGTTTTCTGCAATAAAAAAGAGCCTAACAAAGAGCCTTGCAGCAAATGGCATTGGCCCCGGCAAGCCGTTTGCTCTAACAACGCGCGACAAAAATGGCAAAAAACTCAAAAATCCAGCGCCCCTAACACGTCAAGAAACGCTGGCGCGACTGGCTGAGATAAATCAAAAAATCGGGAAAATGAGTCTTGTCGCCCGCAAGGCAACAAATGAGTTAAACCTAGTCGAGCTAGGTAGTCCAGAGGCCATGGTGCTGGCCAAAAAGTGCGCAATGGCTTTAGAACATTGTGCAAAAACCAGTATCCAGAACGATTATTTCTATGGTTCAATCGAATCCTGTAATGATCCAAATTTTATGGACAGAAAACACGCCACATATGGCGCGCGTCTTGACGAGATTGCTACTGTTTTCTCAAGTATCCTAAAAAGAATATGTAAAGACTAGGTTCACTGTTGGGTGACATTTCCAAACAAAAACGAACCAACACCAATTGCTTGAATAGATTAAAGTCTGAAAGACTTACCTCTTGTCCAGTATATCCCGCAAGGATAAAGAAAATAACTGGAGCGGGTGAAGGGAATCGAACCCTCATCGTCAGCTTGGGAAGCTGCTGCTCTACCATTGAGCTACACCCGCGAATATCCCCTAAATATGATGCTGAGCCAAACAAGCGTCAAGCAGCATTCTATCTCAAAAACCTAAATTCATTTTGCGCATGAACTAATGCGATTATTTGATTGGCATATTGCACCCTCCATCTGATAAGATAGTTCAAGTATAAAATAACCGACATATAGGTATCAATGTGAGCACAGACCGCCCCAGCATTCGTGATAAAGACCGCCCAGATCTTGGGTCCTTCACTTGGCAAGACGCATTTCGGTTGGATGACCAACTCACCGAAGAAGAGCGCATGGTGCAAGAAACAGCACGCGCTTTTGCTGATGAAAAACTGCGACCGCGTGTGCGTGAAGCCTATAACGAAGAAACAACAGACCCTGCCCTGTTCAAAGAAATGGGCGACATGGGACTGTTGGGATCGACGATCCCTGAGGAATATGGCGGCGTTGACATGGGCTATGTTGCTTACGGCTTGATCGCTCGCGAAGTTGAGCGGGTCGACAGTGGTTACCGCTCGATGATGTCAGTTCAGTCGTCTTTGGTCATCTATCCGATTTATGCTTACGGCACTGAAGAACAACGTCAAAAATATCTGCCCGGTCTGATTTCCGGCGACCTAATCGGCTGTTTCGGTCTCACCGAACCTGATGCTGGCTCCGATCCCGGCGGCATGCTGACCCGTGCCTCCAAAACAGAAAACGGCTATGTGCTCAACGGCACGAAAATGTGGATTTCCAACAGCCCGATCGCAGACGTATTTGTCGTGTGGGCAAAGTCAGATGCGCACGATGATAAAATCCGTGGGTTCGTTTTGGACAAAGGCATGAAGGGTCTTTCTGCCCCTAAAATTGGCGGCAAACTTTCACTTCGCGCTTCGATCACCGGCGAAATCGTCATGGAGAATGTCGAAGTTGGTGAAGACGCATTGCTGCCCCATGTTCAGGGTCTTAAAGGACCATTCGGCTGTTTGAACCGCGCACGTTATGGCATTTCTTGGGGTGCTATGGGTGCAGCAGAAGCGTGTTGGCATGCAGCAAACCGCTATGGCATGGAGCGCAAGCAGTTCGGCAAGCCTTTGGCGCAAATGCAATTGTTCCAAATGAAGCTGGCCAACATGCAAACGGATATTACGCTCGGCCTGCAGGGTTCATTGCGCGTTGGCCGCCTGATGAACGAAGCCAATGCAGCGCCCGAAATGATCTCGATGATGAAGCGCAACAATTGCGTCAAAGCACTGGATATTGCGCGCATGGCCCGTGATATGCACGGCGGCAATGGCATTTCTGACGAGTTCGAAGTGATGCGCCACATGATCAACCTTGAAACGGTGAATACCTATGAAGGCACTGCCGATGTTCACGCGTTGATCTTGGGTCGCGCGCAAACCGGGTTGCAGGCCTTCTTTTAATGAACAAGCCGCTTGAAGGGCTTAAGGTCCTCGAACTTGCCCGTGTTTTGGCTGGCCCTTGGGTTGGCCAAACCTTGGCCGATCTTGGTGCCGATGTGATTAAGGTAGAATCGCCAAATGGCGACGATACCCGCACATGGGGGCCTCCCTTTGTGGAACGCGAGGACGATAAGTCCGCCGCCTATTTTCACGCCTGCAATCGGGGCAAACGCTCAATCGCTTTGAATTTCAAAGAGCAAGCTGACCGTCATGTCGTGATCGAACTGGTCAAGCAGTCCGACATTTTGGTCGAGAATTTCAAACTCGATGGCCTCAAAAAGTATGGCCTCGATTATGAAACCCTTAAATCCATTAACCCGCGCCTGATCTATTGCTCCATCACGGGCTTTGGCCAAACCGGTCCCTATGCCGCCCAACCCGGCTATGATTTCATCGTACAAGGCATGTCCGGCATGATGTCGATCACGGGTGAACCCGGACGCGAGCCGCAAAAAATCGGCACCGCTCTGGCGGATATCATCACTGGACTTTACGCCACTATCGGCATTCAAGCGGCCCTTTGGCAACGCGAACGCACGGGGCTTGGGCAACAGGTCGATTTGGCACTTTTGGACTCAATGGTTGGTGTGCTCGCCAATCAAGCGATGAACTATTTGGTGTCTGGCGTTGCCCCGCTGCGTATGGGCAACGCCCACCCCAATATTGTGCCCTACCAAGTTCTCGAAGTGGAAAATGGTCACATCATTTTGGCCGTCGGTAATGACGGTCAATTCCAGCGCCTTTGCCATTTGCTCGAGCTTGATCATTTGGCAACGGACGAAGCCTACTCCACAAACTCTGCACGCCAAATCCATCGCGACGCTTTGACCAACATTCTGGCCCAGTCTTTCGCCAAATGGGACAAATGGAAATTGCTGGAAGCGCTGCACAATTGCAACGTGCCAGCCGGCCCCATCAACAATATTGATGAGGTTTTTGCTGACCCACAAGTTGTGGCCCGTGGCATGCAGCTTGATTTAGGTGGCGTACCAGGCGTGCGCACTCCAATCACTTTTTCCGATGCGGAACTAACGCTCAACCAAGCTTCGCCAAAAATAGATCAGCACCGGGCTGAGATTTTGGCAGAACTGAAAAACAACAAATAGGACCATTCTAAAATGGCAAAAATGACCGGCGGCGAAATTTTGGTGAAATGCCTTGAGGCACAGCGCGTTGACCGCGTGTTTTGTGTACCCGGCGAAAGCTATCTGGCCGTTTTAGACGGACTGCATGACAGCAATATCGATGTAGTTACGTCGCGCCATGAAGGCGGTGCAGCGATCATGGCCGAAGCCGACGGCAAAATGCTTGGTCGCCCTGGCATCTGCATGGTCACCCGTGGCCCCGGTGCTACAAACGCGGCAGCTGGCGTACATGTCGCGAAACAAGATTCCACCCCAATGATCCTATTCGTCGGCCAAATTGGCCGCGAAATGAAAGGCCGCGAAGCTTTCCAAGAGGTTGATTATCGCCAAACTTTTGGCGACCTTGCCAAATGGGTCGAAGAAATTGACGACGCGTCCCGCATCCCTGAAATCATCGCCCACGCCTATCATATCGCCATGAGTGGCCGCCCAGGCCCCGTCGTTTTGGCGCTGCCCGAAGACATGTTGCGCGATACAGTCGACGTGGAACCCTGCATCTTTATCGAAGTGGCCGAACCCGCCCCGACAAAAAAAGCGGCGGACAAGTTTGCCGAACTTTTGACCGCTGCAAAAGACCCCATCATCATTGCGGGTGGCTCCCGCTGGGATGAAACCTCCGTCGCCCAACTGCAAGCCTTCAGCGAAAAGCATGATCTGCCCGTAGGTTGCTCTTTCCGCCGTCAACAATTGTTTGATCATTCGCATCAAAACTACGCAGGTGACGTCGGTTTGGGCATTAACCCAGCCCTTAATGACCGCATCGAAAACAGTGATTGCGTCATTTTACTCGGCGCACGTTTTTCTGAAAACCCAAGCCAGAACTTTTCACTTTTGGGCATGCCCAACCCCGGTAAAACCTTAATCCATATTCATCCCGGCGCAGAAGAGTTGGGTCGTATTTACACGCCGACTTTGGCGATCAACGCCACGCCGGGCGCATTCTTCGACACTGTATCTGACATGCCAACTCGGCCAGATACAGGTGCTGCAAAAGCAGCAAACAACGAGTATCACAGTTGGACAGATGAACTTCCAAAAACACCTGGCGGCGTGCAAATGGGCGAGATCATGTCCAATCTACGTGACAATCTTGCTGATGATGCGATCCTCACCAACGGCGCGGGAAACTACGCCATATGGCTGCACCGCTTTTGGCGTTTCAAACAATTTGGCACCCAACTGGCCCCGACTTCTGGCTCCATGGGCTACGGCCTGCCTGCCGCCATCGCGGGCAAACTGCGCCACCCAAACCGCGACGTGATTTGTTTTGCAGGCGACGGATGTTTTCAAATGACCGGCAACGAATTCGGCGCCGCTATGCAATCTGGCGCGAACATCATCACCTTAGTGGTCGACAACGGCATTTACGGCACCATCCGCATGCACCAAGAAAAGCACTACCCCGCCCGTATCTCAGCCACCAATCTTGTCAATCCAGACTTCGCCGCCCTTGCCCGCGCCTATGGCGGCCACGGCGAAACAGTTGAAAAAACCCAAGACTTTGCCGCCGCCTTCGACCGCGCCCGAAAAGCAGAAAAACCTTCAATCATCCACATCAAAATCGACCCCGAAGCAATTTCTCCAACCACGACGATAACTAAACTTCGTGGGGCTTAAAAACGCCTCATAAGTTGAATGCCAAACGTCAGCTAAGCGGGGTGGGTTCAACAGGTCGACGCAACACTTTAATCTATGAGATGGATTGGAGTGCCCAAGATGAAGTATCGCCAACGT
>NZ_JBPOEU010000021.1:0-65542 GCF_051251695.1 Maritalea sp.
CACGCGAGATAAACTCACTTCCATTGTCGACCCTTATTGTTTTGGGATAACCAGCTGTACGACACACGAGCTCAAGCGTTTGCACCACATCTTCACCTTTGTAGCTAAACCTTGGATCAGTCGCTGGTGAGAACCGAGACCAGGTATCAATGATTGTTAAGATACGCAGTTTACGCCCTGTTGCTAGTTGGTCATGCACAAAATCCATCGCCCATACTTGGTTTGTATGAGTAGCCTCGCAGCGGTCTTCCCTTAACTTGGCTTTTACGCGTCGCTTCGGCGTCTTGTTACGCAATTGCAGACCCAACTCATTGTAAAGCCTACGAACTCGTTTTTGATTTACGAGCCAGCCCTCACGTTGCAACAGGACATGAACGCGCCGATATCCGAACCGAACACGCGTTTCGCATATCTCTTTGATCCTCGCCTTTAAAGCCGCCTGATCACCACGCTTGGACTTGTAGGTATAAAGGGAGCGATCAATCCGCAATGCACTACATGCTTTGCGAATGGACACACGCCAAACCTCTCTGACCTCATCAACAAGCCTGCGTCGACGATCAGGCTTCAGAGCTTTTTTGACAGAACGTCCTGCAACATAGCTTTGTCTAAAGATAAGTCAGCCACCAGCTTTTTCAATCTTCCATTTTCGTCTTCAAGCTGGCGTAATCGTTTCATTTCTGAAGGCATCAATCCTGCATACTTCTTGCGCCAATTGTAAAACGTTGCCACACCTATTCCTGCTTTGCGACATACTTCCGCGATCGTTGCGTCACCCTCCACTTGTTTCAAAACAAACGCAATTTGAGCTTCGCTAAACTTTGAGGCCTTCATAAAACTCTCCTTCTCCCGCCTTCGGGGTCATAAGTGGAAAATTCCAACTCTAAATGGTCTTAATAATTGGGGGCACGTCAGCTCCTCTTCGGACTTCAGTGGGTTAACAAACCATAAAGATAGAGCCGTTCAGGGGATAATTGCGCCCAACTGAAATCTTTGCGACACCCTCGGCTCTCTTTTACGCGCCGCCTTCGCGAACTGCGTTCGCTTCCCCGGCACCCCCGCCAATTGTTCGTTCCTTACCTATTCAGAAAACGCAAAAATCGGAACAATTGAGTGACTACAACAGATTCACTGAACCAATTCTTGGGCGGCCAGCCCGGCCAACTTTTTGGCCGCGCCCGCGCAGGTGCAAGAAATTGCATAGGCCGGTTTTAGGCCGTCATGCAATTTTTGAAACGCACCGTGAGCGAAAATTAGACACTCTGCCCAGCAACCCAGCCAGAAGACCAAGCCCATTGGAAATTATACCCGCCAAGCCAGCCTGTCATATCCACCACTTCGCCGACAAAATACAGTCCCGGCACTTTTTTGGCTTCCATGGTTTTATTGTCCAACTCGTTCGTCGAGACTCCACCCAACGTCACTTCCGCTGTGCGATAGCCTTCTGATCCGGTGGGTTTGATCCGCCAATGATTGATCTGATCAGAAACAGCTTTGAGTTTCTTGTCACTCAAATCCGCCAACCGGCCCTGCACGCCAGATTGCTCCAGCACAAACGCCACCAGTTTCTTCGGCAAGAAACCCGCAAGCACCGTTTGAATTTCTTGCTTGCCATTGGCCTGCCGCGCTTCTTTTAGCGCCACCATCAAATCCATATCCGGCAACATCCCAATTTCAACCTCATCGCCTTCTCGCCAAAAAGACGAGATTTGCAAAATCGAAGGACCGCTTAACCCGCGATGGGTGAACAACATCGCCTCCGAAAACTTAGTTTTTTGATGTTTCACAACCGCATCATCCACAGATATGCCGGACAATTCCTTCATCGGCTCCAACATCGACGGGTCAAAGGTCAATGGCACCAACGCGGGTCGGGTCTCAACAATTTCAAGCCCGAAATGCTGCGCAACTTCATAGCCAAAACCTGTCGCCCCCATCTTGGGGATCGACTTCCCACCCGTCGCAATCACCACACTTTGTGCCGAATAATGATCCCCATCAACAGTTAGGTGAAACTCATTGTCCATTTTGGCTATGTGAGTAACTTCAGCCCGCATCCGCAACCGGCCACCTGCTGCTCGCATATCGTTTAGCAGCATATCTATGATTTGCTGCGCACTTTCATTGCAGAACAATTGGCCAAGCGTTTTCTCATGGAAATCAATATTCTGCTTTTTCACCCGCGCGATGAAATCATGCTGGGTGTAGCGCTTCAACGGTGAAATCGCAAAGCGCGGGTTTTCGCTTAAAAACTGCTTGAAGCTCGTGTGGATATTGGTGAAATTGCATCGCCCCCCGCCCGAAATGCGGATCTTTTCACACGGCTTTTTCGCATGATCCACCACCAAGACATCACGCCCACGCTTTCCCGCTTCAATGGCGCACATCAGCCCGGCAGCACCACCACCAATTACAATCACATCGTGTTTTTTCAAGACATCGCCTCTAACTAAGTTCGCTTGGTCATGCTGTTCATTCACTCAAATGTCAATTCATGTGCAAACGTAAAACACTTGCTCTTTAATTGCACCTCGTGCTAAATCCGCTCCACCGCTGGAATAATCCAGCGGTTAAACCTTCTCAGGGCGGGGCGAAACTCCCCACCGGCGGTAACATAATTCTTAAGTGAATGATGAAGCCCGCGAGCGCCTTATTTCCTTTTTGAAGAAATAAGGGTCAGCAGATCTGGTGTAACTCCAGAGCCGACGGTCATAGTCCGGATGAAAGAGAAGGGTGAGTAATACGCCACAAAACCAAGGGTGCAGTGCGCCATTTGGGGAATTGTGCGCATATACCCTCCCTAATCACGCCCTGATTCTGTTTTGTTCGAAAGGAACGAGATATGGATCAGACCGTAAAAACTTCAAGCACAGGTCTAAGCCTGAAAAGTCCGGCTATTTTAGCTGGCCTTTATATGGTTGGCGCAGGCATTGCCTTTGCCGCCGTCAATTCACTCACTCAACTGGCCACATTGATTGAGGGCACGTCCTCAACCTCAGCCGCGTTTTGGCAATATGCCATTGCCGCGTTGGTCAGCGCACCATTTGTGCTAAAAGCAGGCCTTGCCGGTCTTAAAACCGACCACCTCACTTTGCACATTCTGCGCGTTATCGCCGCGACCATTGGTGTTCAATTGTGGGTATACGGGCTTTCACTTGGCGTCCCGATTTGGCAAGCGATTGCCCTCATCATGACATCAACATTTTTCGTCACCATCGGCGCTGCATTGTTGCTCAAAGAAAAAGTGGGCCCCGCCCGTTGGCTCGCAACCTTAGTTGGTTTTGCCGGCGGCATGATCATCTTGCAACCATGGTCAGATGCGTTTGAATTGAAAACATTGCTGCCCATTGGCGCCGCGTTTTTCTGGGCCGTAACGTCGCTTTTCACAAAAGAGCTGACCAAAACCGAAAACCCACAATCAATCACGCTCTATCTGTTGTTACTGCTCACCCCGATCAATCTTGCATTGGCCCTTGGCACACCAACCGGTATCGCCATTTCAACCGCCCCTGCGATCCAGTGGATCATCATTGCAGGCCTATTGGTTGCGTTGGCGCAATGGTTGATCACCAAAGCATACGCCACCGCGGACGCGGCCTATGTGCAGCCCTTTGATCACCTAAAACTGCCGTTCAACGTGTTGGCTGGCTTTTATGTGTTCGGATGGGTGCCCGGCGGCGATCTATGGCTCGGCGCAGCACTCATCATCGCCGCATCCCTATTTATCGCACACCGCGAAAGCCAAGCACAATCTGCTTAATGGCTTTCCACGCCGGGCGCGGCCCTTATCGCGCCCGGCAGTTCAAATGATCGATAAGTTTCGACAACTACATGCCACCCGTCACCGGCATAATTGCCCCATTGGTGTAGCTCGATTTTTCCATCGCCAACCAAACTGCGGCTTCCGCAATTTCCTCGGGTTCTGCAACACGCCCCAGTGGGTTGATGCTTGCAACCATAGCCGGACGGTCTGGATTGCCTGTGCGTTCATGGATATCCGTGTTCGCGGTGCCTGAATGAATGGCGTTCACCCGAATGCCATCGGGTCCGACTTCTTTCGCCAAACCAATTGTCAAACTGTCCAGCGCTCCTTTTGAGGAAGCGTAGTGGATATATTCATTTGGACTGCCAAACTTGGCCGCCATCGACGACATATTGACAATGGAGCCACCCTGGCCGCCATCAGATTTCGCCATCCGCTTAATCGCTTCTTGGCAACAATAAATGGCGCCAAACAAGTTCACCTGAAATACCCACGCCAACACGTCTGGTTTCAAATCAACCAGCTTGCCCGCTTCACCAACAATCCCCGCATTATTGATCAATATGTTGACCGGCCCCAATTGATCATCACATGCACGAAAGAGCTGTTTAACGTCACCCAGATCAGCAACGTCCGCCCGCACGCAAATCGCGTGTACACCAAGTTCTTGGCATGAAGCAACAATCTGATCAGCGCTCTGCCGATCAGCTTGGTATGAGATGCAAACATCAGCCCCCGACCGAGCCAGTAAAAGAGCAGTCGCTGCACCAATGCCGCGACTGCCCCCTGTAACAATAGCAATATTTTTCATGATCTTAGGTTAAGCGGCCAAATCTTAGCTGGCAATATCCAAAATCACCTTGTTGGCTTCTCCAGACGCCACAGCCTCAAACCCTTTGGCAAAGTCTTCAAACGGCAGATGATGTGAAATTACCGGGGTGACATCCAAACCGCTTTCAAGCATCGCCAGCATTTTGTGCCAAGTCTCAAACATCTTGCGCCCATAAATGCCTTCAAAAGTGAGGCCTTTAAAAATCGCTGTATTGAGATCCAGTTCAACTTTACCGGGAAACAGACCAAGCATCGCCACTTTACCGCCGGTGATCATCGCATCAATCATTGCGGACATGGCAGGGGCTGCACCAGACATTTCCAACCCAATATCAAAACCTTCGCGCATACCCAAATCGGCCATAACATCCTTGAGGTTCTCTTTATCAGCCCGCACACCACGGGTTGCACCCATTTGTTTTGCGAGCGCCAAGCGATCATCGTTCAGGTCGGTAACAATAATGTGGCGCGCACCAACGTGGCGGCAAACGGCGACGGCCATGCAGCCAATCGGCCCAGCGCCGGTGATCAGCACATCTTCGCCAGACACATCAAACGCCAAAGCGGTATTAACCGCATTGCCCAACGGATCAAGGATCGACGCGACATCATCACTTATGCTTTCTGGCAACAACCGCACATTGGCTTCGGGAATGGCAATATATTCAGCAAAAGCCCCCGGTGTGTTGACCCCAATGCCCTTGGTGTTGGCACAAATATGTGCCCGGCCCGACTGACAATTGCGGCAATGTCCACAAGGAATGTGCCCCTCGCCCGAAACCCGTTGCCCCACCTTCACTTCGGTAACATCAGCGCCAATTTCTTCAACTGTTCCCACATATTCATGACCCGTGACCATGGGCACCGGTACGGTCTTGCGCGCCCAGTCATCCCATTTCCAAATGTGCATGTCGGTGCCACAAATCGACGCTTTTTTGACCTTGATCAAAACATCATGGTCGCCAATGGTCGGCTTTTGTACATCCTGCATTTCTAAGCCGGGTGCATCTTTTGCTTTTACGAGCGCTTTCATGAAATCACCCCAAGCTTTTTGCCCACGATGGCAAACGCTGCGATGGCCTGATCCAAATCATCCTTTGTGTGCGCGGCAGACATTTGCGTGCGAATACGCGCTTGGCCTTTAGGCACCACAGGGAAAGAAAACGCGGTAACGTAAATGCCTTGCTCGAGCATGCCCTTTGCGAACTTTTGCGCCAGCACAGCGTCGCCCAGCATCACAGGAATAATCGCATGTTCGCCCGGCACCAAATCAAAGCCAAGCTTGCTCATTTCTGCGCGGAAATATTTGGCGTTGATCATCAAAGTTGGTCGAAGTTTTGGGCTTGTCTCAACAATATCAAGCGCTTCCAACGTCGCTGCCACAATCATCGGCGGCAATGCATTTGAAAACAAATATGGCCGCGCTTTTTGGCGAAGCATGGTGACCAATGCTTTTGGCCCCGCAATATAGCCGCCCGCCGCACCACCAAGCGCTTTGCCGAACGTACCCGAATATAAATGTACACGGTCCGCGACCCCATGGTGGTGGGGGGTGCCTTGGCCTTTTGGGCCCATAAACCCAACCGCATGGCTATCATCCACCATCACTAATGCGTCATACTTTTCCGCCAGATCACAAATACCCGGAAGGTCCGCAATAATGCCATCCATGGAAAACACGCCATCCGTAACGATCAACCGGTGCCGCGCGCCCTGGGCTTCTTTCAACTTGGCTTCCAAATCCGCCATATCATTGTTGGCATAGCGGAACCGCTGCGCTTTACAAAGCCGAACCCCATCGATGATGGAAGCGTGGTTTAACGCATCCGAGATAATCGCGTCTTCTGCGGTGAGCAGCGATTCAAAAATACCGGCATTTGCATCAAAACAAGATGCAAACAAAATCGAATCTTCCGTCCCTAAAAACGAAGAAAGCCGCGCTTCCAATTGATGGTGCAAAGCTTGAGTGCCGCAAATGAACCGAACAGACGCCATGCCCAAACCATGTTCTTCAATCGCTTTGATCGCCGCTTTGCCCAATCGTTCATTATTGGCCAGCCCCAAATAATTGTTGGCGCACATATTAAGAAGTGGCAAATCAGCGCCACCATCAGGGTTCTTCACCGCAATATTGGCAGCTTGAGGCGACGTAATCTGATATTCACTTTTAAACAGCCCGTCTGCACGCAGCATATCTAAAGTTTTCTCAGTATCTGAAATGAGGTTATGGGACATTGGAAAGCCTTTATACTGGATTGATTCCAATATATCGGATTTTTCCATTCAATCAACATCAGATCGACATCAAATTGCTCGAATTTCAAACTGGCCTGATCAGTGCGCCTAGCTATTTCGGCAACGCAACAACCAAAAATGCATGCGCTTCCTCATCGCCCACATTGTGGATTGCATGGGGTTGATCGGCTCGATAACGTAATGTGTCACCGGCCTGGGCTTGCGCTTTCAAATCACCGGCTTCAACTTCAATCGTGCCTGAAATACAAGTGAGGTGCTCCATGGTCCCCGCCGCATGTGGCTGGGAAAGTAAACTACCCCCTTGTTCAGCCACAAAATCATACCATTCAATCGGCATAGCGGTGCGCGGTGGGTTCAATAATTTCACCACGCATTTCCCGTCAGCACTGCCTTTTGACGGTGTCGAATAGGCGGGAATGTGCGTGATCATGTGATCGGAAACCGCCCGCTCACCCAACAACGAAAGGTCTAGCCCCAACGCCTGTGTCAAATTCCATACCAGCGTAAATGTTGGGTTCACCGCCCCCCGTTCAATTTGGCTGAGCATGGACTTTGAGACTCCGCACCGTTCGGCCAACATCTCCAACGTTAGATTGTGATCCTTACGCGCTTTGCGCACAATGGCGCCAAGGTGGGGCGGTGGCAGCAAGTTCTCTGGCATGGTGTGGCAGGCTCTTTCCATTATAGTGGACTGTTTCCACCAAACCACAAAGATCCCAATGATCAAAGCAAAAATTCGCACGTTCACCACGCTGGCCAATCCCATCAAATATGCTATTGATAAGGCGATTGGGAGATTGGCATGACGACAAGAAAAGACATTCACAATTCAGACATTCCAAAGCTCTGCCAAGCCTGCGAGGCGCGTCACCGTGGCATTTGCGGTGCGTTAGAACCCGATCAACTTTCTGAACTGGCCAAACATACACGACAAGTGAAACACGAAAGTGGTTCTGAACTCGTCGCTGATTCTGAAGAAGTGACATCCTACGCAAATGTTATGCAAGGCGTTGTGAAGCTAACCAAAATGCTGTCAGACGGACGTCAGCAAGTGATTGGTCTCCAATTTGCGCCAGATTTTCTGGGCCGTCCTTTTGCAACACAAAGCAAAATGTGTGCAGAAGCCGCATCCGACGTCAACCTGTGCAAAATTCCGCGCAGGGCTTTAGAAACGATGATGAAAAAGCATCCAGAGTTGGAACACCGCCTGCTGATGCAAATCCTAAAAGAGTTAGACAGTGCGCGTGAGTGGATGGTGACTTTGGGCCGCAAAACCGCAGCTGAAAAAGTCGCAAGCTTTCTTTATCTCATCGCAACCAATATCGACCCAACAATTGACGTCGAAGAAATGTCATCGGCCAACTTTGAGTTGCCCCTCACCCGGATCGACATTGCCGATTTTTTAGGTTTAACCGTTGAAACAGTTTCACGTCAGCTCACAAAATTACGCAAAGACGATGTAATTCAAATCGAGCACAATCGTACCTTTGTCGTGCCGAGCATGGAACGTTTAGAACTGCGTTGCGGCTAGGGTGTGGACTCAACTTCTTCAGCGATGTCTTCTGCCCACAATTCAGGCTTTTCTTTAATAAACCTCGCCATCAGATCAATGCAGGCTTGATCGTTGGCCAATATAATTTCAACGCCGCGCTCGCGTAAAAAATCTTCATTGCCACCAAAATTGATATTTTCGCCAATCACCACGCGCTCAATGCCAAACTGCACGATAGTGCCCGAACACATCATGCAAGGTGATAGTGACGTATAAAGCGTCATCCCCTTGTAGGAGGATTGCCGCCCAGCTTTGCGCAAACAATCCATTTCCCCATGGGCAATCGGATCACCGCCCTGCACCCGCTGGTTTCGACCCTTTGCGATCAGTTCCGGCCCGCGCGCGAGCACAGAGCCAATTGGACACCCGCCTTCTTCAAAGCCGGCCAACGCCTCGTCATAAGCAAGCCGCAAAAACCGCTGATCATCATTGTTGAGTTGAATGTTGGACATGTCATTTCCCCGTCATCTACGCCAATTTTTTCCAGCCTAAGTGAGCCAGAGGAAATTGGCCAACCCTAGATACTTAGACCCTCCAATTGAGTGATCAGCATATCGTCATCATTTGATTTAACTGAAAGGGTTTTTTGCCGGCCCTGTTGGCCACGCACGATATCTATATCGCTTTTGCGAAGGCCAAAATGTTTAGCGAAAAGCGCAATAACGGCTTTGTTCGCTTGGCCTTTATCAGGCACGGCACGAACGCGAAGGGCCAAATAGGCTTCGCCATTGTCACGCAGCTCCACTTTGCCGACTTGATCTTTATTTGCGTTGGGGGTCACCCGCACAAAAACCTCAAGCCCAGAGCTTATTTGGCGCCAGGCTTGATCATTTGTCATGCTCGAATTCGACTTCTTAAGATCAGAAGTAAATACCGTTGGCCCAACTGCGCAACAGCGACTCGAGGAAAAAGATAATCACGAACAAAACAATTGGTGAAATATCTAGACCGCCAATATTGGGCACAAACCGGCGAATAGGCTTCAGCAATGGGGCTGTAAGCCCATCGACCAAGCGCCAGATCATCGCCACAAATTGGTTGGTTCCATTGATGATATTAAATGAGAATAACCAGCTCATGATGATCATGATAATCACGACCCATCTTACCAGTCCCAAAACCATCAACAATGTTTGGATTATGGCCAATAGCATCTAACGCATCTCCTGTTTGCCTATCGCTTTCGCATATGTAGCGATTAAGGGAACAAACAACAAGAGGCGGATTAGTCGGCACGTCACGAATTCAAATTGCAGTTAAATTTATGGCCTGCTCCCGAAATACGCCGGACGAGCAGGCCATAATAATTGTCGGATACGCAAAACTAAATCCCGACCCCACCTAAACTGCACAAAGCGTGCCAGTTTATTCGGCGAGGTAAATTTACAATTCACGTATGATGTGTGGGGTTTTTGCTCAGCTTCATTAACCATTGGCCCAATGCAGATTGCAGCCTGCGTCGCAACTTGCATTGCAATTTGCAAATAACGTCTCCCGAACGAAGGTTTCAAAAATGATAGCCGATTAGGAATCGCTTTGAGTTTCGCCACGCACCTGAGCGCGTAAAACAGTCCGATCCCGCGAGGAAACACCAATAAGTTCGGCCACCCGCCATACCATATTGTCTTCCAACTCGTGATTTTGGTTGTCGGCGAACACCACTTCCCACATCATACGGATAATGTTGAGTTTTTCGTCTAATTCCAATTTGTTCAACGTCGCTGTAAACGCATAAAAATCCACAGCTTCCTGGTCTTTTTGTGTGGCCAACACCACCAGATCAGCCACCTCAGCCGTGCTCAATTGATAGTTTTCTATCAACGTCTTTTCGATGGTTTTGCGCTCATCGTCGCTCACTTGGCCATCAACAGCGGACAAATGCACCAACAATGCCGCTGCGCAAAGTTTGGGATCAAGCAACGGGTCTTCCATATCGCCATCAGTTTTGACACCTAGTAATCTGGTGATTGCATCAAACATAATTTTCCTGCCGCTACTTTTTTCTGTTTCTTAGCTGTAAACTCTTGTCAGCATCCACTCAACCGCCAAACCGTGCCGTATGGTTCGACATTGCGCAAAATAATGTTTTCAGGATAATGTCTAATGCTCAGAACTACCAATCTAATCGCCTGCTTTTTGTTCCTTTTGGGCGAAACGATGCTGTTCGCCGCAAACAGGTATGACCCCATCAACGCCAGTATTTTGATGCTCGCCATGCTTTTATTGGCACTCAGTTCAGTCCGGTTTTTGTTCGCGCCCTTTGCACCCAGCTCCAATCGGGTGGGCGCTAGCTTACTTGTCTTCGGCTTTTTCTCATCCGCATTTTTCTTTTTTGATATCATGGGATTTGGCCTTACCCCTCATTCAAGCCACTTCGATCGAACGCTATTTTGGGGACCGCTATTGTTTCTGATGTCGGGCGCGGTTTTGTTTGCGGTTTGGCTCTATCCGCTGGGCAAAATCGACAAGGCGTTGGGCTTAACACTGCCACTTGCCTTGCTGATCTACGCAGCACCAAGGCTCTTAGCGCTCAGCCCAAGCGCGCAACTTGTCACAGCTTTTACCCTGTGCGCCACACTGGTGTGGCTCGCACTTTACAAAATCAGACAGTTTTAGAAAAAGGGGCGCTAAATCAATTGGTCAATTTGCTTGGCCAAATCAATGTCTTTTTGGGTCAATCCACCCGCATCATGGCTCGTCAAAAATATCTCAACGCTTGAATAGACATTGGACCATTCGGGGTGATGGTTGGCTTTTTCAGCCAAAATCGCCACCCGGCTCATAAACCCAAATGCGTCCACGAAATTGGCAAACTTGAATTGTCGCACAATGCCATTCTTCTCTTGAATGTCATCCCATTCGCCGACCTGCTTTAGTGCGGTCTGGCGTGCCTCGCCTGCAAGAACAGCCAATGTGATTCTCCCCTATTGCTCTAGTCTTTTGGCGGCGCGTCGTCAGCGCTATCATCCAAAATTCGCTGTGCAGCGCCGTCCATATCTTCATATTGGCCAGAACGCAGCGACCACATAAACGCCCCAAGGGCAAGCAACCCGACAAGTAGTACAACGGGGATGATAATCAATAAAGGGGTCATTCAGCGGGTATCACTTTTGTTTTTACTGCAGAACTCGAACTCGGCGCTATGGGTACAAGTGTGCGCTTATTCTTGTCCAACCGCAACCGCAACCGCAACGCGTTTAGCGTGACCAACAAAGACGAAGACGACATGGCAATTGCAGCCACAAGAGGCGTCGCAAATCCCATAATCGCTAAGGGGATAGCCACCATATTGTAAGCAATCGCCAATCCAAAGTTTTGCTTTACCGCACGTCGCGCTCTTTTGGCCAATGAAAGCGCAAACGGGATTTGATCAAGCTGATCTCGCGTCAGCACAAAGTCAGCGGCATTGCGCCCGACATCTGCCGCGCTGGAAGGGGCCATCGAGACGTGCGCTGCCCGCAATGCAGGTGCATCATTCATGCCATCACCCACCATCAACACATGATGTTGTGTGCCAGAAAGGGCACTCAGGGCATCAAGTTTATCTTGGGGCGTTTGGCTCCAATGCACATCTTGAAGGCGCAAAATCCGCGCGGCCTTTTCTACGGGGCCCTTGCGGTCACCCGACAAGAGGGTGATACCTTTGATTTTGGCTTGGATTTGTTCAACCAAGCTAAGCGCTTCAGGCCGCAATTGATCTTCAAAATCAAAGCTCGCCACATATTGCCCATTCTTTGAAAGGTATGTCCGGCTAAGCCCTTTTGCATCGTCAGTATCTTCAACAGCGCAAAACGCTGCACGTCCCAACCGCCATTGAACACCATCTTTGATGGCCTCAACGCCTTGACCCGCAATTTCTTCAACCCGGTCAAACACGCCTGTTTCTATATCTTTATGCGATTGCGCCAGAGCTTTTGAAAAAGGATGACGGCTTAGTCGGGCCAATTGGACACCGATTTTTAAGTCATCTTGTTCGCCAAAATGCATGCCCATAAATTCTGGCTTGCCTTTGGTTAGTGTGCCGGTTTTATCAAACGCCACATGATCGACTTCTGCAAGCCGTTCAAGCGCCGCGCCATCACGCATCATAATACCCTGCTCAAATAACCGACCAGCGGCCACCACATGCACAATCGGAACCGCCAACGCCAACGCGCAGGGACACGTAATAATCAAAACCGCAATCGCGGTTACCAGCGCATGGTGCCAATCACCATTGTAAAACCCCCAACCCAAAAAAGTCGCTAAGGCCAGTAAATGCACCACCGGCGCATAAATTTGTGCAGCACGGTCTGCAATGCGTTTATAGCCCGCTCGACTGCCCTCGGCCGCTTCCATCATCTCTACCATGCGCGCCAAAAAGCTCTCATGGGCAGGTTTTGAAACAGCCATAGTAATAGGACTTGAAAGATTGGTCGCCCCTGCCAAGAGGTGAGAGCCTTTCTTAATCTGCTCGGGTGCTGACTCTCCGGTCACAAGGCTTAGATCAATCTCGCCTTCACCATTTAAAACGCGCCCATCAACTGGGATCCGCTCGCCAGCGCCAATATCAAGTTGCATTCCCGGCTCAATTTGATTGAGCTTAACGAACGCATGGGTGCCATCTTCAAGCCGTTGGGTGGCCCCACGGGGCGCAAGCGAAGCCAAGTTCCGCACAGCAGAACGTGCCCGTTCGCGCATCAAATGGTCTAGGGTTCGTCCAATCAGCAAAAAGAACAGCAGGGTAACCGACGCATCAAAATAGGCATGTTCACCCGAATTCAATGTTTCAAAAACACTCAAGCCAAGGGCCAAAATCACCGCCAGCGAAATCGGCACGTCCATATTGAGACGACCAACTTTAAGCGCAGAAACCGCAGAACGGAAAAAATGTTGCCCAGCAAAAGCCACAGCTGGAATGGCGATTAACGCCGAAATCCAATGAAACAAGTCCCGCGTCGACGCATCCGCGCCCGACCAAATGGAGATCGAGAACAGCATAATGTTCATCGCTGCAAAGCCGGAAACCGCAAGGGCGCGCACCAATTGTGAGAAGGTTTTGTCTTTGGCGTTCTCGTCCTCAGCTTCCAAGAGCATAGAACGATATCCAGCGCGATTTACCGCTGCCACCAACTCAATAGGCTGCATATCACCTGACGTACGCCAAATAATTTTGACCCGCTTTGTCGACAGATTAACCCGACCAACCTCAACGGCGTCCAGCTTGCCCAACTCGGTTTCAATCGAGCGCATACAGGCCGCACAATGCATGTCCGGAACGGCAAACTCTACTTGCCGTCGCCCGTCCGTTAGATCGATGGATGCAGAAATGAGGCTTTCATTGTCAATTTTGTTTTGGCCTTTTTCCGCCAATTCACTAGCCGCTTCAACGCCGGGGGCACAACAACTCATCTTTATGCTCCCTATTGAACAATAATGCGCTCACGATAAGTAAAAGGCTCACCCGCTTCGCTGGTGAGGGAAACAAAGATATCCCAAGCACCAGATCCCAACGCGTAGTCTGCTGAATATGCGCCCTCTTTGGGCAGCAAAGTGATCAGTTGATCTTCGCGCTCGTGGCTGGGGCGTTTTAATTCAGCTTCCGCAAAACCCGCCTTAATCGCTTCACCTTGATCGTTTTCCAACCGGTAGGTGATGGTGCCGTTCTGATATGTCAGATTTGGCGTCCAACCCAGTGCATCCTGTGTTCTTCTCGCGGCCAATTTTTCATTGAAACCTTGGCTCGCCACATAGGAGTTTTTGACCACAAGGCCAGTCCAACTGGAGGTGGCGAAATAGGCCATGATTAAATTGACCGTGATGATGGTGCCGAAGAACAACCCGACCACAAGGATCATATGCTTTCCGGTAAACTCACGCTGTTTTGGTTGATCCAATTGGCTCATGATCAATTTCCTATTTTCGGTGTTTCAAATTTCACCAATTCGCGTGATGTTTCATCACCAAACATATCTTCAACAATAAAGCTAAACCGAGTTGGCTGCTCACTCAAATCCTTCGGGTCCGCCCGCACGTAAATGCGCAGCGGCATCACGCGGTCAGGCTCCACATCCAAAACAATTTGTTGTTTAGGATCATTTGCAGAACTTGCAAGCGTCATCTGTCCACCCGGCAAACCTTCAATCGACAGTTTTATGGTGCGTGGTTCAGGTGTCATGTTTAGAATTTTGACATCATAGCCATTGCGCACAGCCCCGTCACTTAACATTACAAACAGCGGATTACGGTCATGCTGCACATTCACGTCCAACCGGTCGCGCATGGACAAAACAACCAACATAGATAGCCCAATGGCCGCCCACACGCCAAAATAGATAAGCGTACGCAACCGAACAATGGTTTTAAGACTTGTTTCTTTGACCTGCTCGATCAGCTTACCCGCTTTATCCCGGATATTGTCAGGCCGAATGATATTCGCCTCGTCAGTCGCCAAGCCCATATTGGTGTTGTAATCGTTCAACGTGGCATAAGAAATAAGCCCACGCTCTTTGCCCAACTTGTCCATCACATTATCGCACGCATCGATACAAAGCGCGCAAGTGATGCATTCAAGCTGCTGCCCATCCCGAATATCAATGCCCATTGGGCACACCACAACGCAGGCATTGCAATCAACGCAGTCGCCGACGACCTTGCCTTCTTTGATTGCTTTTTTGGAGTGCTTGTTGCGCGGCTCGCCCCGCCAATCATTGTAAGTAACCGTCAGCGAAAACTCATCAAGCATCGCCCCCTGAATACGTGGCCAAGGACACATATAGGTGCAGACTTGCTCCCGCATTAACCCACCAAAAGTGTATGTGGTCGCTGCCAAAATAAGAATGGTGAAATAGGCAATGGATGGCGCTTCAAACCGCACCACGTCCCAAAATAGCGTCGGCGCATCAGCAAAATAGAAAATCCACGCCCCTCCGGTCGCGATGCCGATTAAAATCCAGGTGCTATGCTTTGCCACACGGCGCCAGATTTTATCAAAACTCCAACCCGCCTTGTCCAATTTCATCCGTTGGTTGCGGCTGCCCTCAAAGAAGCGCTCAACGACCAAAAACAAATCAACCCAAACGGTTTGTGGGCAGGTATATCCGCACCATGCGCGCCCCACGGTGGAGGTCACCAAAAACAGCCCAACCCCGGCCATCACCAACATGCCCGCGACATAATAGAATTCTTGCGGCCAAATCTCGATGAAAAAGAAATAGAACCGTCGATTGGCCAGGTCCAACAACACCGCTTGATCGGGCGCATATTCGCCACGGTCATACCTAAGCCACGGGGTGATGTAATAGACGCCAAGGGTAAGCGCCATAATCACCCACTTCAACTGGCGAAAAAACCCACTTGCCCGTTTTGGAAAAATCTTTTTACGCGCCGCATACAGTTCTGGACGATTTTTCGCAGCATTGACCGCTTCCACATCGAACTGATCAACGCCGGGGTTTGTCTGTGTAGGTGTTTTAGTGCTCATGTCGATCCAATCCCTATCGATCGCTATTGTATCAACCTATTACTTTTCCACTCTTGTAACTTTGATTTGGGTCAAATAGCCATCCATGCTGTCGCACGGGACAGCCTGTCGCAGGCTTGCCTGTTGCACCCGCATCAACGGGATATCACACTTTAGTGCAAAAGAGTTGTTGTCAGTTTTTCTTGAAGCATCAAACCAGCATGATTATGTTGCATATTCAACGTCATGTTGCAGATTAGAAGGGCCCTTTTCAACGATGACCAAAAATTACCAAAAAACTGATGCTGCAATTCAAAACCTCACCCCCGAACAGTTTCGCGTCACCCAGAAAAATGGTACCGAGCGCCCGTTCCAAAATGAGTTTTGGGATCGAGACGATATCGGGATTTATGTCGACATCGTGTCCGGTGAGCCATTGTTCGCATCGTCGGATAAATTTGACGCGGGTTGCGGCTGGCCAAGTTTTACCCGCCCCATCATCGCGGAGCATGTGGCTGAGTTAACCGACGCCACTTTTGGCATGTCCCGCACCGAAGTGCGCTCGAAAGACGGCGATAGCCATCTCGGCCATGTATTCAATGACGGACCAGTCGACCAAGGCGGCCTACGCTACTGCATCAACTCAGCATCGTTGCGGTTCATCCCCCGCGCGCAAATGGAAGCCGAAGGATATGGCGAATTGTTGAGCCTTTTCCCAGCAGAATAAAACACCAACCTCCCCCGCCAAACGGCGGGGGAGCTTTAAGCACGCGCCGATTTTGATCGAAATAGGCTCCACAATATGGTGATGGCTGCGATTTGAGCAGCGACTACCGCTGGCCAAATTAGGGGGAACTGTGGGTCGATATACTTTTGTGGACCATACGAGATCAGCGCCAAAAGAACAGCCACCCCAGACAGCACCTTCCCGACCCACCCTTCATTCGGGCCAACCAGCATTGCCGCCAATGCGACACCTATCGAAACGCCAACCAACGGGCCAATTCCTGAAATCGGAATAACAGTTGGTGGATGCGGGGGCACTTTAGCAAACAGCGCCGCAAGCATAATGACCTGTAAAACAATCAACATCGCCAATGCTGCAACAGGGTGTTTATCTTCATTCATGTTTAATCTCCAAAGTGTAATTTGGTGTACGGTTGCATCTATATGTAATTTGGTGTACGGATTTGTCAACCCCTAGGAGCAAGAACTTGCGCGACGAAAAAAAACTGCAAAAGCAGCAAGCAATTGAGATAGCCGCCTATGCACTCATTGAAGAAAAGGGCTATTTGGGCACATCTATGCTCGCGATAGCCAAACGCGCACGCGCATCCAACGAAACGCTTTATAATTGGTATGGCGACAAACAGGGCTTGTTTCGGGTGCTCATCGAGCAGAATGCCAAGAAGGTTAGCCAACTGCTCGACGAGGCTTTGCAAAAAGACCGTTCACCGCATGACACCCTATCTCAGCTAGGCCCGCTCCTCTTGGAGCTGCTACTTGGCAGCCGTGCGATCGCGCTCAACCGAGCAGCCGCAGCTGACCAAAGTGGTGAACTGGGCAAGACGCTTTCCCAATCGGGAAAAGAAACAATATTCCCACTCATCGTGGAGAACTTTTCAAAATTTAGTAGTTTGGATCAAAAGCAAGTTCTAGAAGCGGCACAAACATATCTTGCATTGCTTGTCGGCGATCAACAAATCAGACGGGCAATCGGTGCCGTCGAAATGCCTACAAAAGGTGAAATAACTGCGCGGGCAAATTGGGCGCTAAGTTCATCGCTAAAACTATATGATCTAGGCTAACAACACGCCTTGCCCTCTTGAATAGGAGGACAAGGCACCGTTCCATATGAACAATAAACACAGCAGTCACCCGCCAGCGGCTTCAATACTTCACCACACGATTTGCAGTCATAAAAATACTGACACGCATCGGTGGGCATTTGCTCGACCGATTTGTGCGCGCATTTCGGGCAAGTTATTTCAGAAGTTAGTTCAATAATGATTTCGGCCATAGGTTCTCCCGTTTCAACCTTGGCGCAATCTTGTTCGTCCCGCAAATCACTTCGCGTTTACGTCGCATTCAATGAACTCCATCTTTCCCGTATGACTGCAAAAAGTGCTGGCGTAGATATAATTTGTGGGCTTTGATGCAGGTCCAACCTCATGATCCAATATTTCGAGAAACACATATATGTTTGACGCGTTTGCCCAGATAACTTGGATTGATTATGTCGGCTCGTTCGGCACGCTTATGGTGGTGCTTGCCTATTTTTTGACCCAACTGCGCATGATGAGTGCAACTGATCTGGCGTTCCCGATCATCAATCTAATTGGCTCAGTGCTCATCGGTGCGTCGCTCTATTTCAATTTCAATTTGGCTTCTGCCCTAATTGAATTCTTCTGGATCATCATTTCTATTTTCGGCATCGTGATGTGGCTGCGGGACAATCTAAATAAAAAGGACACATCAAATGAACAAATGGATTGAGCCTATCGAACTGGAAGGCGAGCACGTCAAAGCCGTCCCGCTTTCCCATGAGCATACTCAAGATTTAGAAGAAGCTGCCGCTGACGGCGAATTGCACCGGCTTTGGTATACGGCGGTGCCCAAACCTCAAGATATCAGCACCAAGATCGACCAACACCTGTCGCTCCAAGAAAGCGGCAGCATGGTGCCCTTTGCGATCATCGACAAAGCTAGCGGTAAAGCCGTTGGCATGACCACCTATATGAACGTCGATAATATCAATAAACGCCTAGAGATCGGCTCCACCTGGTACGCTAAATCCGTGCAGCGCTCACCGTTGAACACCGAGTGCAAAATATTGCTGCTCACCCATGCGTTCGAAACGCTGGATGCAATCGCCGTGGAATTTCGCACCCATTTCATGAACCAACAAAGCCGGCGCGCAATTGAGCGTTTGGGCGCAAAACTGGACGGCGTGTTGCGGCGTCACATAGTCCTGCCCAACGGCACCGTGCGCGACACCGCCGTTTATTCAATCATCCCCAGCGAATGGCCCAGCGTAAAAGCCAATTTGCAGTGGAAACTGGACATGCCGCGAGATTAGGCATGTTCGCTCAAATCAATATTTTGAATTCGACCCCTGTTTCGCACGAAGGTCCAAACGCGAACAGCACGACCGGCAAATATGCCTGAAATGACACCTTTGACCACAACAAGGCCTAGATAGAGTAAAGGCTGAACCAGCAGTTCAGGTGCAAGCGCGCTCAAAAATCCATTGATGAAATTGGAGGAAAAGATGATCAATATGGTGATCATCGTCACCCACTCGCCTTTTACCTGCACGCAATTGCCATCTACCGACATCAGCCAGTTTTTCTGCCAAGCAAAACCCAGCAGCGCACCTATTCCATAGGTGATCGCAAACAGCGCCCAAACCAGCGCGGGGTTTGGCAAATCCAACATGCCCCCAACAGAAAGCACACCTAAAAGAGGCACAAAATACATCAAAACAACCGGCATGGTGCGTTGCTTTGTGGCGCGAAACCCCAATGCGAGCAACAAGACCAGAAGCGGCCAAACCCAAACCGGCACGTTCTTTAAAATTTCCAAAACCATTTTCACATCCTTTTGACAATCGATCGCCGGAGGAATGAATGAAAATGCATGGCCTGTCCGCATCTCTTACGCGAATTTGAAGGAACCTTCGTCAGCGGCCCAGCATTGCAATTGGCGAAGCGTCAATGGCAATTATATTCGCAGTACAGCAATAATTCGGCCATTGCCGAACTATATCATCCAGAAAGTATGCTAGTAATTATGCAGTTCAACTCGTATGAGGCCGAAAAATGTTGTTGCCCTATCTGTTTTCAAATTTCTACGAGGCCGCAGAGTTCTGCGCCCGTGCTGATTGCTCCACAGACGAATTCGCACAAATGCAAGCGCATAAAATCACGCCAAATGCCTCATATCAACTTGAGACGAATATGGAAGTGACGTCTTACATCGGCGTTCATCAAGAAAATTGCGCGCTTCAATTTTATCCCAAATCAGGCTTAGATTGGCTGACCCTGTTGCAAAACACAAACATCACCAACGAGGCTGATGCAAAGCAAGCTTTCACCACTCAATTTGAAGCAACGAAAACAACATTGGCCAGCAGCCCAGGGGGCAAGGAAATTCTTGGCGTTTTTCCTGAACTGATCGCCGCATTCGATGATCATCAGCTGGAGGCAACTTGGCAACACTTTTTGGACGGGACCTATGGGATTTGCACCCGCACTGGATTGCCGGACGCGATATTTCTCAAGCAATTCTATGTACGCCTAATTGACCAAATGGTTGGCCAATATAGTGCCAGTTCAATTCCTGAGAAATCTAGAGTTATGTTGCAAAAAGCGATTTTTTGTTTGGACCAAGTTGAAGCAGAATTTGCGCCGCACGAAGTTACTCAATCTTCGCGCCAGCGCTGCATTATTGATGTCCGAGCAAACTATTTTGACGTTTAAAACCTAATCACCAAGCTTTTCCACATCGCCTACTATGATTTTGGTCACTGTGGCACGTTTGGCGCCAGACTTGTCATGATAGGCAATTTCACCCGGCGCGTAATGGAGGGACCAAACCACTTCACCCAACTTGTCCCAAACAACGCTATATCCATCGTTGTGGAGTTGCCAAGGTCCGGTTAACAGCCCATGTTCAAAATGCTGCATATAGGCCATCCCCGATGGATGATAATAAACATGGCCCTCTTTGCCTTCAATGGTCCGCAAATAAACGCTGTTGCCCGTAAGCAGTACGCGGATTGTTTCGGAACTTATATTTTGCTCTGACATACGTGTCCTATATTTGAATTTACAACTGAAGTTGGCAAATGCGCGGGCGCGAAAAGTCCGTCAACACCGCAGCGCTTGGGCCAATTGCTTTTCGCCAATCTACGCCTTGCCCCTACCTGCCATATCGTCTAGTTTCTTGACTATATTGAACAACACAGAAAGTCAAGAAACTTGACTGAACAACCGCAAGCAGCTCTAATTGATCATATTGGCCTCGACCTCTGGCAAGCGGCAACAAGTTGGAAACAGCAGCTAACGGATCAAATGGTCGCGCTGGGTCATAATTGGTACGCGGGTGCGCCTGGCGCAGTGACCATGCATATCGGGCCGATCGGCATCAACCAATCTAAGCTGCAAGCCAATTTGCTGATGTCCAAGCAAGCGGTACAGCAATTACTGGATAAGTTGGAACATGATGGCGTGATCGAGCGCGTGCCTGACCCAAAAGACAGAAGGGCCAAAATCGTCCAGTTTACCAAAATCGGATTGCAGGCCTTTGCCGCTGCCAATCAAATCAAACGTGATATCGAAGCAAAGTATCGAACAGCATTAGGCGAAGACGAGTTTGAAACCTTGCGCCAATGCTTACGCAAAATCGCCGATATCAAATAAAATCCAACAGCCTATGCGGCAGCCGCAGCCTCAACTTTTGCGGCTAAATTGGCACGTCCCCAATCGCGCAAACTGTCCATTACTGGTTCAAGCTTCAAACCCAATTCGGTTAGCGAATATTCAACATGGGGCGGCACAACTTCAAAAACTTTACGAT
Source organism: Maritalea sp. (assembly GCF_051251695.1). Taxonomy (NCBI): domain Bacteria; kingdom Pseudomonadati; phylum Pseudomonadota; class Alphaproteobacteria; order Hyphomicrobiales; family Devosiaceae; genus Maritalea; species Maritalea sp. The sequence continues at coordinate 21,424 of NZ_JBPOEU010000021.1, forward strand.
GAACGATCCCGTCCGCTTCAAGCTCCCGCAGTGTGAGCGTCAACATACGCTGCGTTACATTTGGGATCGCGCGGCGCAGTTCCCCAAACCGCAAGGGGCCATCTATTAGGCTATGGGTGATGATCAATTTCCACTTTCCACCAAGGTTCGAAATGGCAAAAACTACTGGGCATAGTTCACTTCTATCGTGATCACTAAAACCCTCTGGCAGTTCAACACCTGCATGATGTTTCAAATCGCACATTTTTTTCTCCTGAGCAAATTGCCGAACAAGGCCGCACAAACGCCCTAAAATCCTGACCAAATTTCATTTCACCAAATCTGATGGTATACTTTTTGTATCTACAATACAAAATAGTGCCTTCTTGCGATTTTTATACTAATGCGCATTTTATTGTCAAGCAAGCCGATCAATGCACACGCAACGGCATTGCACGAACAAACAACAAATGAGCTTAACATGTCAAAAATTGCAGTCGTTTATCACTCCGGCTACGGCCACACACAAAAACAAGCAGAAGCAGTCCGCGATGGCGCGTCAGCAAACACCAATGACCAAGTCGATCTAATTCCAGTGGATGACGTCGACGAGCATTGGGATACTTTGGCCGCAGCAGACGCCATCATTTTTGGCTCACCCACCTATATGGGCGGCGTTTCTGCCCAGTTTAAAACTTTCGCGGACAAGTCCTCAAAAGTGTGGGCAGAGCGGGGCTGGCATAATAAACTTGCAGCTGGCTTCACCAACTCATCAAGCCAAAATGGCGACAAGCATTCTACATTGCAGCAATTGTCTGTGTTGGCGGCACAACATGGTATGCTTTGGGTGCCACTTGGTTTGGCGCCAGGCAACAATTCATCCACCGGTTCAGTTGATGACGTAAATCGCCTTGGAAGTTCCCTTGGCGCGATGGCGCAGTCAAATGCTGATCAGGGCCCCGAACATGGTCCATCCAATTCAGATTTAGAAACAGCCAAACTGTTGGGCCAACATGTAACTGATCTCGCAAATCGATTTAGCCAAGCGCAAGCTGCTTAGTAAATCCGTACCGGAATAAAAGAAGCCCCGGGGCGCTTTTTCAAGCAGCCCCGGGGCTTAGTTCCCTCCAAGGAACATTCGTGTCGCTATTCGCCACCACCAAGGGAGTGGACATAAACAGCTAATTGTTTAACCGTTGCATCGCCCAAACGTTCTTGCCAAGCAGGCATCATACCGTGTTTTGGTGCCGAAATTTGCTGAGCAATCAAATCGGTTGTCCCGCCATAAAGCCACAGCGCATCTTTAAGATTTGGCGCACCTAGCTCTTGGATACCTTCACCCATTTCACCGTGACATGCCGCACAATTCTCTTCAAACAGCACCTTGCCGTCGGCAACATGAGTTTCATCATGCTCGATACCTGAAAGGCTGGCAACGAAGTCGGCTGTAGAACGAATTTCAGCAGTTTCTAATATTTCGCCAAATGCTGGCATATCTGAAATTCGCGTATCTTCATCCGCTTCATAACGCACACCGTGCGAGATGGTGGCATAAACGTCTTCAATTGTGCCACCCCAAAGCCAGTCATCATCATTCAGGTTGGGGAAACCAGCAGCACCGGCGGCACCCGCGCCATGACATTGTGAACAGTAAACCTTATAGGCTGACTTTCCGCCCTGCACCGCAAACCGGCGAAGGTCCTCGTCAAGCAGCACATCGCCAACGTCCATGGCTTCGATTTTGTTCACAAACCCTGATTTGGCTTCTGTCGCCAAAGCAACATCTTTTGCCAATTCACCACGACTTGAATAACCAAGTAGACCGGGCGTTGCCCCTTTAATTAAGGGGATGGCCGGAAACAAGATCACATAAACAAGCGACCAAGCAATACAAGCATACCAAGTCCAGAGCCACCAACGCGGCAATGGATTGTTCAGCTCTTTAATGCCGTCCCATTCGTGCCCGGTTGTCTCAACACCAGAGATATCGTCAATTTCGTTCTTATCACTCATCGACCTATTCCTCTCCAGCAGGCTTGCGATCATCTTTTAGTGGAATTTGCGCGGCTGTCTCAGCGTGCCGTTTTGCGCCCGGGCGAAACATAAACAAGATCACCAGAACAAAAACCGCCAGCATGTAAAGAAGGCCCCAACTATCGGCAAAGTGCCGAAAACTATCATAATCAATCATAATCGGTTCCTATCGATAGTTTGCTTCAGCGTTATACGCACTCAGATCCACCAGCGTGCCCAGCATTTGCATATAGGCGACCAGCGCATCCATTTCCGTTAGCTTTGTCGGGTCGCCATCAAAGTCGCCAAAAACAGCTTTTGGATAACGTGCTTCAACGCCTTCCCAATCCGCATCCGGGTCAGCTTGGGCTGACATATCAGCATAAGCATTGGCCACCATCTCATCGGTGTAAGGCACACCAACACGCTGGTTCGCAATCAGATGGTCGCCGATATTTTCATATCCAAGCTCAGCTTTTGCCAAGAAACCATATGAAGGCATGATACTTTCAGGCACCACCGATTGTGGATTGGTCAAATGCTGAACGTGCCATTCATTAGAATAGCGATCGCCCACCCGCGCCAAATCTGGCCCGGTACGTTTTGACCCCCACTGGAACGGATGGTCATACATGCTTTCCGCCGCCAGTGAATAATGCCCATAACGTTCCACTTCGTCCCGGAAAGGACGGATCATTTGGGAGTGACAATTGTAACATCCCTCACGAATGTAAATGTTACGTCCCGCCAGTTCGAGCGGTGAATAAGGACGCATCCCCTCCACCTTCTCAATCGTGTTTTCCAGGTAGAACAATGGTGCGATCTCAACGATACCACCAATTGAAACAACCACCAGACCACCAACCAATAATAGGGTGGCATTGCGCTCGATCACGCCGTGCTTCTCTAAAAGTCCCATTAGATCTCTCCCCTATTCTGCAGGTTGGGCTGAAGCGGCATGTGCCACAACGATGGGTTTTTCATTACGAGATTTGCCCTTGATGGTCATGTACACATTGTACGCCATCACCAAACCACCAACCAGATACATCGCTCCGCCAACAGCACGCAGCACATAGTAAGGTTTCAATGCAGCAACTGATTCAGCAAACGAGTAAACAAGGAAGCCTTCAGCATCATATTCACGCCACATCAAGCCCTGGGTAATTCCAGACACCCACATAACAGCGGCATAAATCACGATGCCAAGCGTTGCGAGCCAGAAGTGCCAGTTGACCATTCTAAGCGAATAAAGCTGCTCACGATGCCACAATTTTGGCACGAGGAAGTAGATCATGCCAAAGCTGATCATTCCCACCCAACCAAGCGCACCGGAGTGAACGTGACCAATGGTCCAGTCAGTATAGTGTGATAAACCGTTTACCGCTTTGATGGACATCATTGGTCCTTCAAATGTCGACATGCCGTAGAACGCAACCGCGATCACCATCATGCGGATAATCGGATCGGTCCGCAACTTGTCCCACGCGCCCGATAGCGTCATCAAACCGTTGATCATACCGCCCCAAGAAGGCATCCAAAGCATAATGGAGAACACCATACCCAATGTCTGCGCCCAATCTGGCAACGCAGTATAGTGCAAGTGGTGAGGACCAGCCCAAATATACATGAAGATCAGTGACCAGAAGTGAATGATCGACAAGCGATAGGAATAAACCGGACGCTCAGCTTGTTTGGGCATGAAATAATACATCATACCCAAGAAGCCCGCTGTTAGGAAAAACCCAACCGCATTATGGCCGTACCACCACTGGGTCAACGCATCTTGGACACCTGCAAAAGCCGAATAGCTTTTTGAGCCCAAAAGAGAGACCGGCATGGAAAGGTTGTTGACCACATGCAGCATTGCGATGGTGAAAATAAACGCCAGATAGAACCAGTTCGCCACATAAATGTGAGGCTCTTTACGCTTGATCAGCGTGCCCATGAACAGGATTAGATACCCGACCCACACAATTGTCAGCCATAGATCAACATACCATTCAGGTTCCGCATATTCGCGACCCTGGGTACTGCCCAACAAATAGCCTGTCGCGGCCATAACGATGAACAATTGATAGCCCCAAAAAACGAACCACGTTAGCGTGTCCGAAATCAGACGCGCCTGACAGGTGCGTTGCACCACATAAAGACTTGATGTGATTAGCGCTGTGCCACCAAAAGCAAAAACCACTGCTGAGGTATGCAACGGACGCACACGACCAAAGTTCAAATAAGGTTCAATGTTAAGCTCGGGAAATGCCAACTGCAAAGCGGCAATAACCCCAACCAAAAAACCAACACAACCCCAAAACGTGGTCAGGATAACGCCGAATTTAATCGGCTCATCCAAATATCCAGATTTGTCGCCTGGCCCTTCGCCAGCAACACCCACGCGACGCAACATTATAATCGCGCCAATACCAGTTGCTGCTGCCAAAACCCAAGCATGGGTTTGATAAAGTTGATCTTGCCCAAACGCTGCGGCAAACACGGCCAACAAAGCCGCCAGCCCCAAGACGATAGTCCAGCCCAAATTCTTCATATAGTCCCCGCAATATCTCTCGCATTTTGCCCAAAAGAACGCGAGCGCCCCTTTGCATTCGAAAAGCAATCTAGTTTTGTTTAGAGCAGAGCACGTTGATCTAGGTCAAGGTTGTCTTTTGTCACTTGTGGCCAAATGTCCCACGGCAATTACAAAGCTTGGACGCTTGAACGGAGGACCTATTTTTTTTGGGGTTTAATCGTCCATCTGCAGGGAGAGAACGCCAAAAATGTCCAATCCACGCATCGACGACTTGTTGGCAGGTTTGCGCAAGAACCATCACGACAAGCATGCACTTTGCGACCGTCTAGAAGAAATTGCTGATGCCTTACCTGATAAAGTTGATCGCAACGTTTGCGTTTCCACAGCGCGGGCAATTGAGCCAATTTTAAAAAAGGCGCATCAATATGAGGAGGAAACGCTGTTTCCCGCGCTTAAGAAGCTCATTAAGGGCGCTGACGAGCAGGCCGCAATTTTTGAACGGCTAAAAATTGAACATCACGAAGACCTGTGCTTTGGCGAAGAAGTGCGCGACGTTTTAGCATCCTATGGAACCGGCAAGCCCATGCAAACCGCAGACGCCACAGGCTATATGTTGCGCGGGTTTTTTGAAAGTTTGCGTCGCCACATGGCCATTGAACAAGAGCTCGTGCTCCCTCTAAAAGCGCAAACAAAAACGGCGCCAGATTATTCATCCAGCGCCGTTAAATAATTTCAGATTAATGAGCGATCAGCCTGCTTTTGCAGAAGCCCGAGATGCCCGTTTACGATCATGCGGATCGAGCATGATTTTACGGATACGAATGCTCTTTGGTGTCACTTCAACATATTCATCGTCAGCGATGTACGACAAAGCTTGCTCCAAGGACATTTTCTTTGGTGTGGTCAACTTAACCGCTTCGTCTTTACCAGAAGCACGCATATTGGTGAGCTGCTTGCCCTTCAATACGTTCACTTCCAAATCATTGCCGCGAGAGTGCTCGCCAACAATCATGCCGGTATAAACATCAACACCTGGATCAATAATCATCGGTCCACGATCTTCAAGGTTGAACATCGCAAAAGCAACCGACTTGCCAGAACCGTTTGAAATCAGAACGCCTGTGCGACGACCCTGCATTTTACCACGGTAAGGTGCATATTCATGGAACACCCGGTTAAAGATTGCAGTACCGCGTGTGTCAGAAAGCAGTTCAGGCTGATAACCGATCAAACCGCGAGTTGGCACATGGAACACAAGCCGTGTGCGTCCGCCACCAGATGGTTTCATTTCGATCAGATCGCCCTTGCGCTCTGCAAGTTTTTGCACAACTGGGCCAGAGAATTCTTCATCAACATCGATGATGACTTCTTCAATCGGCTCATAACGCTCACCGTCAATTTCGCGGTAAACCACTTTTGGACGACCAAGGCACAATTCAAAGCCTTCGCGACGCATGGTTTCGATCAAAACAGACAAAAGCAATTCGCCACGACCAGCTACTTCATAGCTGTCGCCGTCGCCTTCTTCGCCGTCAGAAACTTTAAGCGCAACATTGCCCTCAGCTTCTGCAAACAAACGGTCGCGAATGACGCGTGATTGAACTTTATCGCCTTCTTGACCAGCCAATGGTCCGTCATTTACACGGAACGACATGGACAATGTTGGTGGATCAATCGGCTGCGCTTGCAACGCTTCGGTTACACCCGGTGCTGCAATCGTGTCAGCAACAGTTGCCGTAACCAAACCAGAAATGGCAACAATGTCGCCCGCATTAGCTTCTTCAACCGGCACACGCTCAAGGCCTCGAAAGCTCAAAACTTTAGAAATGCGGCCGCGCTCGATGATTTTGCCATCGTTCGACAAGGCATGCACAGCATCATTTGGCTTAAGAGAGCCAGACAAAACACGACCGGTCAAAATCCGACCCAAAAATGGGTTAGATTCAATCGTGGTCGCCAACATCCGGAACGGGCCTTCTTCAACATGAGGCTCTTCAACATGGTCAAGCACCATATCTAAAAGCGGGGTCATGCTTTCTTGCGGACCTGTAGGCTCTTCTGCCATCCAGCCTTGCTTGGCGGAACCATAAAGCACTTTAAAGTCGAGCTGTTCTTCATTTGCGTCCAAAGACACGAACAGGTCAAAAATCTCGTCCAGCACTTCTTCATGCCGTTCGTCAGACTTGTCGATCTTGTTGATCGCCACAATCGGCTTCAAACCAATTTTTAGCGCCTTGCCCAAAACAAACTTGGTTTGAGGCATTGGGCCTTCAGCCGCATCGACCAAAATGATCGCGCCATCCACCATGTTCAAGATACGCTCAACCTCACCACCAAAGTCGGCGTGGCCCGGTGTATCAACGATATTGATCTGTGTGTCTTTCCAATCAACGGAAGTCACCTTCGCAAGAATGGTAATGCCACGCTCGCGTTCCAAATCATTGCTGTCCATTGCCCGCTCTTCAACGCGTTGATTGTCGCGGAATGAACCAGACTGCTTAAGCAGAACGTCGATAAGCGTTGTTTTGCCATGGTCAACGTGTGCGATGATGGCAATATTGCGCAAAGCCATTGTAAAGATCCAATCTATAGGGAATTCATCTCTTGAGCGGTGCTTTAAGGCCGATTGGCCAAAAGGGCAAGTTTTAAATCACAAATGGACCTCAAAACCCTAGCTTTTGCTTAATTTTTGTAGGCAAGCGACAAATTGATCGCTATGTTTTTTCAAGTTTGGTTGATCCACAACAAAAGTTGAAGCAATGTCCGCACCCCATCTCCTAAATGGCAAATGCCTATGTGGCGATGTTTCTTACCGCGTTGCAGATGAATTTGAGTATGCGATGATTTGCCATTGCAATAATTGCCAACGGGCAACAGGATCAGCCTTTAAACCATTCGCCGGCATCAAAATAGAAAAACTGGTCCTTGATAAACCAAAAGACGCAATTTTGGTATTCGGAGACGAAGTTAATCACGATGCCCACTGCGCCAAATGCGGCTCGCTGCTGTTTTCGCTGGTACGCGATGGGACCTATGCGCACGTCACATTAGGCACGCTCATCGATCAGCCCTTTATTCAACCCACCCACCACATCTTCGTAAAATCAAAAGCCGACTGGCTAGTCATCGGCGACGATCTTCCCCAATTCCAAGAATTCAACTGACTTTTTAAATTTCAAAGTGCTTCATTATGCTCCGTGACTTTTCACCCCAAGCTCTAATTATTGGGCTCATTACCGGCTTTGTCGGTTTTTCCAGCTCGTTCGCAATTGTATTGCAAGGCCTGCTCGCGGTTGGTGCCAGCCCGGAACAAGCAGCAAGCGGCTTGACCGTGATGAGCATTGCCATGGGCGTGTGCGCGATCATCCTAAGTCTGCAGCGAAAAATGCCAATTTCCGTCGCATGGTCGACCCCCGGTGCAGCCCTGATGATCAACTCCGATCAATTGGCTGGCGGGTTTAACGCCGCGATTGGCGCATTTCTTTTTTGCGCCATCCTGATCATCATTTCCGGCGTTTTTCGACCCTTTGGCCGCGCCGTTGAAAAATTACCCGTTTCCTTGGCCAACGCCATGCTGGCAGGCATTTTGATGCCTTTATGTTTTGCCCCCATCAAAGCCATTGGGTTCGACCCAATGCTTGGACTGCCTATTGCTCTCGCATGGCTAATAGTGGGTTTCTTCAATAAATTGATGGCGGTTCCTGCAGCGCTTCTTGCCTTTATTCTAGTGATCACATTTGGCGTTGAATTGCCTGTCGATACCATGAGTAAACTTGGCGAAGCACTGATGCCTCGCATCATTTTCACCGCCCCCATCTTTGACCTCGCAACCATCATTTCCCTTGGTCTACCGCTATTTCTGGTGACTATGGCATCCCAAAATATTCCCGGGATGGCCGTCCTGAAAGCCAATCACTATGACACCCCCGCCGGACCACTGTTCACCGCAACCGGACTTTTCTCAGCCCTTGCTGCCCCCTTCGGCAGCCATGCAGTAAACCTTGCTGCCATCACCGCCGCCATGTGCGCCAGCCCCGATGCGCACCCAGATAAAGACAAGCGCTATTGGGCCGCGATCATCACTGGTGTGGTCTATATTATATTCGGACTATTTGCCGGATTGGCGATCACCTTTATAACCCTGGCACCTGCCATTTTGGTTGAAGCGGTCGCAGGCCTAGCGCTTATTGGAGCCTTCGCCGCCGCGGCATTCGGCGCTTTAAAAGCCGAAGCCGACCGACATGCCGCTGCCGTCACCTTTTTGATCACGGCTTCAGGCGTGAGTTTTTTTGGTATCTCCGGCGCGTTTTGGGGATTGTTGACAGGCATCGCGATTTTAGGCGCTTCAAAATTCATCGCCCAGAAATAAAAGGGCCCCGAAGCAGCGCTCCGGGGCAAGTTCCCCTTATTCCATCAATTAGCAACAAGGGAGTTCACAATGCATCAAAGATGCGGCGCGATATTGCACAGGACTTGGTATGCTGACAAGAGAACCAAAAAGATACCAACCATCTCTTTTTCAGGCACATTCATCGAATTGGTATCTATAGTTGAGGGTATCTAACGCTCAAATCGCACAATCTGATCATCGCCCGTCTTAAGTTCAAATCCAAACTTACAGCGATCCATTAAAACCGGCACGGGCCACCCCCCGTCCAATTGGGCAATAGCTGATCCCCAAAGCTTGGTCAGCTGCAAGCCCTGGCCAGCAACTCCATCCAAGGGGTGAAGTCCATTGTGCCACTCAATCAAATAGGGCAATGCCCCGTCTTCAAGCAACGCACCATCGTTTGTGATGCCAAACTGCCAAGATAATCGCCCACGGGTAACGTCAATCGTCGTGAGTGCATCAAATGGTGGTTTGCTGACTGCGGTTTGAATATCGCTGGAGCTGGCGATGAATCCGAGCAAGGCAATATCATCGCTCGCAAAAGGTTCCCCCAAACCAAACCAACGTGATCGCTTTGGCTCAGCGTCTGGGTTTGAGGCAATCAATTCCAAATAGATCGGATAAGTCGGCGTTTCAATTCGCCACAACTTATTATGGGTGGCAAACAATTCATGCTCGCCACCACCAAAGGGTTCAACGCCAAACATTTCGCTGAGCGTCTTGGTTCCACTCGCCAGATCATTTACACCCAGCGCCAAATGATCCAGCTTCATAAGGTCTAAACCTTGATCTTTTTCCGGGCTGCAAAAGTTTTCAGGCGAAGCGCATTTAACTGTATAAAGCCTTGCGCATCCATATGATCGTAAGTGCCCGAACCTTCTTCAAAGGTCACCAAATCTTCCGAGTACAGCGAATAGGGCGAAGAGCGGGCGATCACCGACGCGCTACCTTTATAAAGCTTCAAGGTCACCTCACCGGTCACCATCTCTTGGCTGTTGTCGATCAAAGCTTGCAACATTTCGCGCTCAGGCGAATACCAGAAGCCATTGTAAATCAGCTCCGCATAACGGGGCATAATTTCGTCTTTAAGATGCGCCGCGCCGCGATCCAAGGTAATGGATTCAATGCCACGGTGTGCAGACAACAATATTGTGCCGCCCGGCGTTTCATAGATGCCGCGTGATTTCATACCAACAAAGCGGTTCTCGACCAAATCCAGACGACCAATGCCGTGCTTGCCGCCAAGCTCATTGAGCTTTGTCAGCAATGTTGCAGGGCTAAGCGCCTCGCCATTAATTGAAGCTGCATCGCCCTTTTCAAAACCGACCGTGATGATTTCAGGCTTATCCGGCGCATCTTCTGGCGCAACTGTGCGCTGATACACATATTCAGGCGCAATGTCGGCCGGGTCTTCAAGCACTTTGCCTTCAGACGAAGTGTGCAACAGGTTAGCATCAACTGAAAACGGCGCCTCGCCTCTTTTGTCCTTTGGCACCGGAATTTGGTTCTGCTCTGCAAATTCAATCAAACTCGTGCGACTTTGCAAATCCCACTCGCGCCATGGCGCAATCACCTTGATGTGCGGATCAAGCGCATAGGCACTCAATTCAAACCGCACCTGATCATTGCCCTTACCCGTCGCACCGTGCGAAATCGCATCCGCACCCACTTCATGAGCGATCTCGACCAAACGTTTGGAAATCAACGGCCGCGCGATTGATGTGCCCAGCAAATATACGCCTTCATACAAAGCGTTCGCGCGGAACATTGGAAATACAAAGTCGCGCACAAATTCTTCGCGCACATCTTCAATATAAATCTCTTTGATGCCCATCAGCTCCGCTTTTTTGCGGGCTGGTTCAAGTTCTTCGCCTTGACCGAGATCGGCGGTAAACGTCACCACTTCGCAATCATAGGCAACTTTGAGCCACTTTAGAATAATGGATGTATCAAGACCGCCAGAATAGGCGAGCACAACTTTGTTGATGTCTTTGCTCATGAAAAACGCTGTTCTTTTCTCAAGTTCGAAGGAATTCGCTTCACCTTATGGCAAACCACACAATTGGCGCAACGTCATTTCACTAGACAAACGTCCAATCAAAAGATCATATGTGCGAATTCAAGTTCAGTTTTACGCCAACCGTGCAAGAAGAATTCTAAGGGGAATTCTATTTATGTCAGATTTGATATCGATGTTTATGCCAACCTGGCCAATGCTCGCTGCGTTTAGCGTTGCTGCAATCATTCTTGCCGTTACGCCTGGCCCAGATATGGCTCTTTTTCTGTCGCGCTCGCTCAATTTTGGTCGCGCTCACGGATTGGCATCCCTTGCAGGGGCATGTACTGGCATTTTGGTCCACACCGCTTTGGTAGCGCTTGGCATTTCAGTATTAATCGCTGCTGCACCAATTGCTTTTTTGGTGCTTAAAATCGTTGGTGCGCTTTATCTCATTTGGCTCGCAATCGCCGCCATTCGTTCTGGCGGCAACTTTGCAATGGCGAACAAGGCAACAGCAAAACGACCAAGCTATCTAAAAAGCTATATGACGGGCCTTGGCATTAACTTACTAAACCCGAAAGTGGCATTGTTCTTCATCACATTCCTTCCCCAATTCGTTACCGCAACGGACCCATTTGCTGCACTCAAACTTTGCACTCTGGGCGTATTCTTTGTGATCATCACCATACCGGTTACCGCCGGCATGATATTTGCGGCGGATTGGCTATCTGAAACATTGGCTAAATCCAAATGGATCGGGCGTGCGCTCAACTATAGCTTTGCCGCTGTATTTGCCAGTTTTGCCGCCATCATTCTCACCGCTCAAGCTAGGCACTAGTTACCCATGAATTATCGTCACGCCTTCCACGCTGGTAATTTCGCCGACGTCATCAAACACATCATTTTGACGCGGATCATTTGCTATCTGCAAAAGAAAGATAAAGCCTTCCGCGTGCTCGACACCCATGCAGGTATTGGTCTTTATGACCTCACCAGCAGCGAGGCCCAGCGTTCGCCGGAATGGAAACAGGGTATCCAAGCCCTGATGAATGCAAAACGCTCAACCGAGTTGAACGCGCTCATCAAACCCTATTTGGATGTCATAAATGAGCTCAACGCATCAGGAACACTAAAGCTTTATCCGGGCTCTCCGCTGCTTGCACGCAAACTCATGCGCTCCCAAGACCGGCTGACCGCCACGGAACTACACCCCAAAGATGCGGTGACGCTAAAATCTCATTTTGAAGGCGACATTCAAGTTAAAGCCATCGAACTGGACGGCTGGCAAGCACTTGTGGCCCACATGCCACCAAAGGAAAAACGCGGCCTAGTTCTCGTTGACCCGCCTTTTGAAAAACCGGACGAATATACCCGCCTCGCTTCCGGCCTGTTCCGGGCCCACAAACGTTTCAGCACCGGCACATACGCCCTTTGGTATCCGATCAAAGATCTGGCGCAAATTCAAACCTTCGTCGATCAGCTTTACAATACCGGCATCAAAAAGGTGTTGCGGATTGAATTCAATACGCATCAGCCCACCAACCCGCCAAGCCTTCACGGCACCGGCATGATTGTAGTCAACCCACCCTTTACGCTGGAAGAAGAGATGAACCTGATTTTGGCTGAATTGGAACCAATTTTGGCGCCAGAAGGAAAAGGTGGCTTCAACATAAGCTGGATCTACAATGAGGACTGATAATGTCCTGTTTTGTCCTAAACTTGTCTGAGCGCGACATATATGCATTGATATAAAGGCTTTATGATCCAGCCTATGTTAAAGTAGGAAAGGCCTATTATGTCCAATTCACACCATGCCCTTATCGTTGTTGATGTTCAGGAGAGTTTTCCACATCGCGACTATTACCAAGAAAAATATGTGCCTGCATTTTTGCAACACGCGCAAAAGCTAATCGATGGCGCCGCTAAGGCTGGCATCAAAACTGTGCAGGTTTTTCATGTTGAGCCTGAAGGCGCATTTTCAAAGGCGTCTGGCTTCATCAAAACGCTATCCCCAATTACCATTCAGCCAGACACCATAATCGAAAAGTTCCGCCACAGTGCATTCGCCGGCACCAGTCTGGACATTTGGCTGAAAGAAAACCGCATCAACGAGCTCACCATTTGCGACATTCGCACCGAACAATGCTGTGAAACCACAACCCGACACGGTTCCGATATTGGCTATAAAATCAACTATGTAACCGATGCGACCCTGACCTTTGATATGACCCACCCAGACGGCAGCACCCTAAATGCTGATCAAATAAAGCACCGCACTGAAACCGTTTTATCAGGCCGGTTCGCTACCATTCGATCTGTTGATGAGGCCATCGCGAACTTTAAGGGCTAACATGAACAAGCATCCGGCAAAAAACATCATCAAGGTCTACTTCGTTTTGGGCCCAATCCCCCTGATGTTGGATTTTGCCGGTCCATGCGAAATCTTCCGTCGTGCAAACATCATGCAAGATCAAACCTATTTCGACGTGCGTTTTGTCGGTAATCATCGTGAAATTCAAACCTCGATTGGTTTGCCGGTTTGTAATATCAATCCGCTACCTTCCACTATTGAAGATGATGCAATGGTGATCATTTCTGGCAGTGCCAGCACAATTTTGGGCCATACCGACTTGCCGACAAGTACAGAAATTAACGCCGAAAACACCGCCATCGTGAACTGGCTAAAAACCAGCATCCGCCCTGCCCACAAACTCATCACTATTTGCTCAGGCGCGCTTTTGGCCGCAAGGGCTGGGCTGTTTGATGGCTATAAATGCACGACCCATCACGATAGTATTGAAGAACTCAAGTCGATCAGCACCAACATAAAAATTGAAGACAATTGCCTATTCACCACAGACCGCAACCGTTATGCCAGTGCGGGGATCACTTCTGGGGTTGATCTGATGTTAGAGATTGTCGGGGAGAAGCTAGGCATCGCCATCGCCGCGCAAATCGCTAAATTTTTGGTGGTTTACACCCGCCGAAACGGCTCAGACCCGCAAATGTCCCCTTGGCTAAAAGGGCGAGATCATCTGAACCCCACCATTCACCGCATCCAAGATATGGTTGGCAAAGCGCCAACGAAAGATTGGGATGTCACCCAGCTGGCAAATGCCGCAAATATGAGCGTCCGTCATTTTTCCCGGCTGTTCAACGCGCAAACAGGATTATCGGTGCCCGACTATATAAATGGCCTCAGGATCGCGATCGCTGAACAAAGCCTTCGTGCTGAAGACAAACAGATCGAAAACCTGTCCGACGAGTTGGGTTTTGCCTCATCACGCCATTTCCGTCGCGCATGGAACCAGCATCACGAATTGCCACCTCGCCAGTGGCGTAATGCCATGAAAACCGGCGCACCATTAAACGTCTAACAAAAACAGCAAACTAATGTGCCGCTGTAATCGCGTCGCGGTCTTTTTTCGTCATGCGTTCTGTTTCAGATTTCAGCTGACCACAGGCGGCAAAAATATCGCGGCCGCGCGGTGTGCGCACGGGGCTAGCATAACCTGCAATATTGACCACATCGGCAAATTTTTCGATTTGTGCCCAGCTCGAACATTCATATTCTGAACCTGGCCACGGGTTGAACGGAATAAGATTGATCTTGGCTGGAATACCATCCAGCATTTTCACCAAGGCCTTCGCATCAGCAATGGAATCGTTGATGCCCTTAAGCATCACATATTCAAATGTAATCCGTTTGGCATTGGAAAGCCCCGGATAGTCGCGACAAGCTTGCAGCAATTGCTCAAGTGGGTATTTTTTGTTGATCGGCACCAAAATATCGCGCAATTCGTCGCGAACAGCGTGCAAGGAAATCGCCAGCATCACGCCGGTTTCTTCACCCACTTTTTCAATAAATGGCACAACACCAGAGGTCGACAAGGTGATCCGACGTTTAGACAGGGATATGCCCTCACCATCAGACATCAACAACATCGCTTGTTTGACATGCTCGTAATTATAGAGTGGCTCGCCCATGCCCATCATCACCACATTGGTGATGGTCCGAAGTCCCTTTTTGGGCACAACGCCGTCCGTTGGGCGCGTTCCACCGGGGAAATCGCCCAAACGCTCACGTGCCATCAAAACTTGGGAAACAATTTCACCCGCGGTGAGGTTGCGCACTAATTTTTGCGTGCCCGTATGGCAAAATGTACAGGTTAGCGTGCAGCCAACTTGCGATGAAACGCAAAGTGTGCCGCGATCTTCTTCTGGGATATAGACGGTTTCAACATCCACCGGGGGCATATTGGGTTGCTCCGGGTCAGTAAATCGAAACAGCCACTTCCGTGTGCCGTCGCTTGAAACTTGTTCGGAAACAATTTCAGGACGATTGAGGACAAATTTTTCTTTAAGCTGCTCACGCAATCCCTTTGAGATATTGAGCATATCGTCAAAATCGGTGACCCCATTTACATATAGCCAGTTCCACAATTGGGAAACGCGCATCCGGATTTGTTTTTCAGTCAGGCCAAACGAAGCAAGCGCTTCGCTAAGTTGCACCCGATCCATGCCGATCAGTGATTGTTTTTTCGCTACAGCAGGGGTTGCAGCAGCCAAATCCAGAGTAACAGCCATTCTTATCACCAAATCATTAGGGGCATTTTGCACCGAGCAAAAGCCGCGCTCCAACCCAAGTTGAAACGATAAAGTTGGCTCACCTATCACATAGATGGAAGAATTACCAATAGGAGGGATGAAATATCTAGGGTCTAAACCCTAGCGATTGCAGGCAGCGTCGATTTTGCGCATCGATGCTGTAGCACCCGAAAGCGAGAACGTTAGCGCAACGCGCACGCCCTGCTTATTGATCCCCTCAAACACCATTGTGGTGCCCCGGCGCATGGCAGATGCCATTTCGTTGGACAGGCTCACATCTTCAAGCCAAGCAGCATCGCCTTGGGTGAACATGGAAAACGCTTCCCCGCCAATTTTCACACTGGCCAAACTATCAGTGCCAAACTCAAATCCCGCAACCAAGTTCATTTCATGGGAAACGCCTTGATTTGGGCGATGCGTCACATAAAAATAGGGCTGATCAATCTCAGCAAGTTCAGGTTCTACTGAAACTGGCTTGGCATGAATAAAGCAAATCGCGGTGCTGGATTGTGTCGTTGAATACGCCGACCAAGCCTTAAAACTGCCCAAAGACTGAACGGATTGCCCAAGCGCTACGCTGCCAAACAACATGGTGGCAACTGTCGCGATGGTCAGTTTCAATAAAGTGACTTTTTGACTGGCAAGCATAGATCTCATGAATTCAATTCGTTGTGAAGTGGACAAAGTGCGGATGTTATAAACCACACTTTGTCCTAAAACGCATCATTTCTATTTGCAAGATTTGTCGATCTCATTCATCGCCGCTGTAACCCCGGACAATGAATAAGTGTCTGTTGTGCGTGTGCCGCGCGTTGAAATACCGCGCACTACCAATTCAGAGCCGCGCTTCATAGCAGCAACAAAACCAGCTTCATCGGCAGTCGATGCCAACCAACCCGCTTCTTGCGCGCTGTCAGTCACCATCGGATAAGCCTTACCGTCCACGGTCGCAGAAGCTTCGGCACCCGGTTTAAACGGATAGCCGATCAATGTTGCCACTTCATTGCGTTTTTTACTGCCTTCGCGGTGCGTAATGATGAAATGGATTGGGCTACGATTAACCCCGGTAGGTTGGCTATCCCCTGGCGTCGCAGAAATATAACAAATCTTTCCATTTGCATCTTTGTCGGTCCAGGCGGTCCAGACCTTAAATGTACCTAATTTCGTGGCAGCCTCAGCGCTAGCGACAACTGAAAAAGTTGAGAGCGCAGCAATGCCAACAGCAATCGCGAAATTTTTCATATTCTTTGTAAAATCCATCTTTGCCATATTCATCTCTGGGTTCCTGTCCAAAATACCCGCTTCCCGCATCATTATCCGCCAACGAAGTTACCAAGCTGCAAACATTTGCAACCATTTTATACAAATGCCAACATACGCCACAATTGGGCGGGAATTTGACGCTTGCTAAAGCTTTTCACCTGTTTCACCCTTCTAGGTGAATGAAGTCTTAACAAACCTGTAAATCGAGACCTGCTTTGGCCAAATCTATCCTGTTCGTCTGCTTAGGTAACATATGCCGTTCACCCACAGCTGAAGCCGTGTTTACCTATCGTTCGAAGCAGGCTGGGCTTACCAATTTAACCATTGATAGCGCCGGCACAGGCAATTGGCATCAAGGACATCCACCCGATATTCGCGCCACCAAACACGCCAAACGCCGCAATTATGAACTGAGTGTCCTTCGAGCGCGAACAGTTAAAACCGACGATTTCGAAAAATTCGACCTCATTCTCGCCATGGACAATGCGAATTATGCTGACCTAAAAACCAGCGCACCCACCAACTGCCATGCCAAGATCGAACTGTTTTTGACCTATGGCAGCCCTAAAACGCAAAAAACAAAAGAAGTCCCCGACCCCTACTATGGCGGCGATCAAGGATTTGAACACGTCCTCGACCTTATCGAAGACGCCAGCGATGGGCTGATCAAGGCACTTACCAACAAATAGAACAAACCCGGCCAACTTTTTGGCCGCCCCGCCGGAGGTACAGGTTTTGATATAGCGCGGTTTTAGCGCGTCATATTAAAACCGATGCGCACCATGAGTCAGAACTAAGCTGCCAGCGGATATGTCTCCTCAACAAGGTAAGGGCCACCACCAATAGACTCTTTAGCCGAATAAAGCACAAATTGGGACACTTTGAAGGTCAGGGGGTAAAACACCCCGGCCCGTCCAATATGTTTTGCAACATCACCAGCACTCACCCCGTTAAGCCGCGCCAATGTCACATGGGGCGTGAACTTTCGCCCATCAGGCTTAAGGCCAAACCGCTGCAACATACGTTCATGATCTTGATGTAATTCAACAAGTTCGGGACATGGGTCCAACCCGGCCCATAGCATCCGAGGCCGATTGCCACCAAAAACACCAAACTGATTGACGGTAACATTAAAGGGCGGATCCACCCGCAATTGAGAAAGACAATCAGCCACTTCATCAGCAGTTTGATGGTCCACTTCCCCAATATAGCGCAATGTGATGTGATAATTGGTGGGATCGATCCAGCGGGACTTGCCCAGTCCACCGCGCTTTAGTGAAAGCGCAAATGAAACGTCGCTTGGTATCTCCAAGCCAGTAAACAAACGCGGCATAAAACCTCATTTCTTCGTGACGTAGAACACTTCGTTTGAACGCCAAATATTAGGCATCCACTTGTCTTTTATACCATGATTCGCATCACAGGTTTGTTACATTGGGCTTCAATTCACTCAACGCATTGTTTTACGCGTGTTTCCATTCGTTTCTCGCGAAAATTTAACAAGCGATCGCCTTGTATTTTCCTTATTCCATGTCCATATTAGCCAGCGAACAGTATGGTACGCTAGTTTTGTGCCATATATAATAGCAATTGATAAAGAGGTTATCATCAATGGCACAATATGACCGTCAATCATCCACATCGCATGTCGGCGCTCAAGCCGCTATCGATGAAGGCTTGCGCAGCTACATGCTGGGCATTTATAACTATATGGGTATCGCGCTCGGTATTACCGGCGTTGTCGCCTATTTTCTAACCATGCTGACCACAACAACCAACCCAGATTTGGCTGTTGCCCAAATGCAAAACGGCATTATGCTGACATCACTTGGCTCAACCTTATATGGTTCACCATTGCAATGGGTTGTCGCTTTGGCACCGCTAGCATTCGTTTTCGGCCTTAGCATGGGCATCAACAAGATGAAATTCGCCACCGCTCAACTGGTGTTTTGGGGCTTTGCCGTTGCAATGGGCCTTTCGCTTTCATCGATCTTCTTGCAGTACACAAGCGAGTCAATCGCGAAGGTCTTCTTCATCACTGCCGGTACATTCGGCGCGATGAGCCTTTATGGGTACACAACAAAGCGTGACCTTACCGGAATGGGTTCATTTTTGATGATGGGCTTGATCGGTGTGATCATCGCATCCGTGGTGAACATCTTCTTGAACTCAGGTCCATTGGCTTTCGCCATCTCAGTGATCGGTGTGTTGGTGTTTGTTGGTCTGACCGCTTATGACACCCAGAAGATCAAAATGATGTATATGGAAAGTGACAGCAGCGAGAACATGGGCAAGAAAATGCTTATGGGCGCACTGACCCTTTATCTTGATTTCATCAACCTATTCATCATGTTGTTGCGTTTGTTTGGCAACCGCAACTAATCTGAATATCAAGATCGTTTGGTAAAATTGAAAGGGCTTCGTACACTAGTACGGAGCCCTTTTTCATGAGACTGTCCAATGAACATCCTAGCCTTTTCAAACCAGCACACCTCGTCGATTGCCGCGCTTTACGCGCACTATGTCGAGCACACCGCAATCACCTTTGATGTTGTTGCCCCTACCCCGCAGCAGATGGGCAATAAGCTCGTTGGTCTCACAAATGCTGGCTATCCCGTACTTGTGGCACAAAACAAAGACAAAACTGTTTGCGGCTTTGCCTATGCCAGTGCATACCGCCCCAAACCCGCCTATCAGCATACCTGCGAAGTCACCATCTATGTGACCCCTGACGCCCATGGCCAAGGCATTGGCACAATGCTGATGCAAAGCCTCATCGAAACGCTTTGTCAAAACCCGCATTTCCATCTGGCCATTGCCATGATTGCCGACGAAGCCCAGGCCTCAATTCACCTGCACAAGAAATTCGGATTTGAAACGGTTGGTCACTTAGATGAGGTGGGACATAAAAATGAAAAATGGCATGGCGTAACCATCATGCAGCGCAAGCTTGATGCGCTCTAGCGAATGGCAACAACGTCCCCATCAAGTACCCGCAGCACCTGATGCAATTCATGGCCACGCTTTAGCACCTGCCCCGCATGGCCAACCACCCGGTACATGCCCTGTTTTTTGCGCAGCTTCGGATCTTTTTCGACCCGGAAGACCGGCATTTCACTTGCCCGTTTAAAAATCGAAAACACCGCACGATCCTTAAGCATATCGATGGCGTAATCTTTCCATTCGCCCTTGGCGACCTGACGTCCATAAACGTTCAAAATGATCGACAGTTCGTGCCGATCAAAGCGCACCGTTTCGGGAATGGGTCTTGGTTTTGGTGGTTTGACATCATCATTTGAATGAACAAGCCGTAATTTCGCGGCTGATTTTGGCAATGCCCGTTCAGTCAAAGTCAAACTCCTGATTTCAAATCATCTTCGCCAATGATTGCCTCAATTTCACGGGAAAGCAAGACACAATAAACCATCAAATTGTCACAATCTGACCGAGATATTGCCGAATTACGCATCTATTAATTGAGCATAGCCTCCAGTATACCCCGGCCCTTGGACTGTTTTAGCCCCCAATCGAAGAGCAGCTCCAAGGTGCCGGACCCTCCAAAATCAGCTATAAACAAGATAAAACCCCCAAAGTGCCATTTGGGGGTTCTTTTTGTGCAGCTAAAACTAATCGTGGTTTGAAGCGCCTATTGGGTAAGGGCCGCAGCGCCCAACATTCGACCGGGTAGACCTTTTGCCGTGCGTTCTTGAACAAGTACCGCCAACCCATCAACTTCAGCCCCCAGCATTTGCGGCATAGGAATGCTAAGGTTCGTGCCGTTTGAAGGCGACCACATGCCAACAATTTGACGGTGTTTTACAACTGATGAATAGGTCAATGTCTGGCCACGGTTTTCACCACGCTGAATTTCAACTTTCACGCTTGAAATAAACGGCACCAACCAAATCGTTGCCTGCTCGATATTTGTATCAAATTTGGGAATTTCAATTGAAAGCATATCGCCTTCAACAGCAAATGAAACGCCAACGTCCAATGACGATGCTGCAATTGCTTTTTCGATCTTGTCCGCGTGTGAGCCTACAATATCAACAGTTCCATTGATCAAAAGCTGCGGCGTATAGATACGTTCTGCGCCAAGCTGGTGCGCATAACCGCGCTGAAGGTTTGAATGTTCCTCGTCGCTAAACGTGTCTTCCCAGCCAATATAGTTCCAATAGTCAACATGATAGGCAAGCGTGATCAGCTTTTTGTCATGCGCAAGCTCTGATAGTATTTTGTCCGCCGGCGGGCAAGAAGAGCAACCCTGCGAGGTGAAAAGCTCAAGAACCGCCACCGGTTCTGACTTTATACTCATGGCTAAAGCCGAACCTGAAACGATCGGCAAAACACCTGCAAAAGCAACGGCAACAATTTGGACAAATTTCTTCATGAGATTTTTCTAAGCTAAACCCGCTTCACCCGCCAGTCACACAAACTAACAAATTCGCGAGCGGGTACAATTTTTGATTTATCTTGACCAATTAAATCTACAATAGCGCGTCAATCAAAAGAGAAAGCCGCCTCTCAACCTCGTCACTTTTAGAACAAGCGCGCTGCAACACAACGGCATGGACAAGCAATGCGCGAACGGTTTCAATTTGCACCTCAGGTAATTTGGAGAGCTTAGTGTCCAGCTTACTAAACAATAATTCAAACAGTTTCATTTCACTGGGCTCTATAACTTTGCGGCATATATCCTGCCCATCGCCCAGCACCAAACGTGAATAAACGTCATCTGTAAAAATGAAGGCAAGCAATTCCAACAATATGGTCTTTAACACCGCCTTGTCGATTTTTGCAGTATTGGCTGTCAGTCGGTCGGAAATCGACTCAATATATCGAGCAAACAATGTCGCCGGCAACGCCAACTTTTCGCTGAAATGGGCAAGTACTGTTCCTTTCCCCACCCCAGCAGAGGTTGCGATTTGTGCAATTGATATCTGATCAAAACTTAGCCTGGTTGCTAAACCATCATAGGCCACCAAGATTTCTTCTCTGGTGACAAGCGCCCGCTTTTGTTTTCCTTCAACACGTACATTCATGACACACCTTAACATAATTGACTCCGGTCAAAAAGTCATTTATAAAACTTGACCATGGTCAATTATTGGAAATAAAATGACAAAAACACTCGTTCTATCAGGTCACCCGCGCTCAAACAGTTTCACCCAAGCTTTAGCCTCAGCATATGTTGAAGGTGTGCGACAAGCCGGTTCCAAAGCAACATTGTTCACGTTGCCAGAAATTGAACTGGGGCCATCCTCAACCACATCTTTGCCAACAAAAGAGGACTGGACAAGCGACATGGCAGCATTTTGGCAAGCCATATTGGAGGCCGATCACATCGTCATCGCTCATCCACTTTGGTGGGGAACGATGCCAAGTGAACTCAAAGCATTGTTTGACCAATTGCTGGTGTCAGGCGAGGCATACAAATATGTACAAGGCCAAGCCATGCCGGATGGCCTTCTCGCTGGACGCACCGCAGAAATCATCATGACGTCGGACACACCAGATTGGTATTACAAGCTTGGCTATCACAGCGCCCAATCCAAATTGATGAAAAATCAAATTCTAAAGTTTGTCGGTCTGAAACCAATTCGAACCACCCATGTTTCGCCGGTCCGCACCATGTCTGAAAAAATACGATCATCAAAGCTGGCGCAAGTTAAGCAATTGGGCTGTCGTCAGGCAACCGCTCAACAAAAAATGGCAGCCTAACCCAACAAAAAAAGCGCGACCCAAAAAGGGCCGCGCTTTTTAGTCAGTTCAAACGAAATGCTAAACTTTACGCAACGAGATTGCGCAGTACATAATGCAAAATGCCGCCATTGCGGTAATAGTCGAGCTCGTCTTCTGTATCGATCCGGCAAAGCGCTTCAAAGGTTTTATCAGAACCCTCTGCAGACTTGACCGACACTGTCACATCGCAACGCGGAGAAATGTCGCTAAGGCCTTCGATTGAAACTTCTTCATCACCGGTTAGACCAAGCGTTTCCCAGCTCGCACCATCTTTAAACTGCAATGGCAACACGCCCATGCCCACAAGGTTTGAGCGATGAATACGTTCAAAGCTTTCAACAATAACCGCACGAACGCCGAGCAATATTGTGCCCTTCGCTGCCCAGTCACGCGAAGATCCCGTGCCATATTCTTTGCCACCAAACACCACCAATGGTGTTTCATTGTCCGCATATTCCATCGCCGCGTCATACATGGCGGTAACGTCGCCTGATGGACCTTTAGTAAACCCGCCTTCAACGCCCGGCACCATTTTATTTTTAATGCGGATATTGGCGAACGTACCGCGCATCATAATCTCGTGGTTGCCCCGCCGTGAGCCGTAGGAGTTAAAGTCTTTTGGCGCAACTTGACGGTCCACCAAATATTGACCCGCAGGCGTATCCGCCTTGAACGATCCGGCCGGTGAAATGTGGTCGGTCGTGATGCTGTCGCCAAATAGGCTTAAGATACGGGCATTATGCACGTCCTTAATCGGCGCAATATCCATCGACAGGCCTTCAAAGTAAGGTGGGTTTTGCACATAGGTTGAAGACGAATTCCAACCATATGATTCCCCGCCTTCAACTTTAATCGCCTGCCAGCCTTCATCGCCTTTAAACACATCAGAATAGCGTTTCTTGAACATTTGAGGCGTCACATTCTCGCGCACGATAGTGGCGATTTCATCTGCAGCAGGCCAAACGTCTTTTAGATAAACCGGGTTGCCATCACTGCCCGTGCCCAAAGGCTCGGTGGTGATGTCGATGCTCATTTTACCCGCAAGCGCATAGGCCACAACCAATGGTGGTGACGCTAAATAGTTCGCCTTGACGTCGGGGTTCACCCGGCCCTCAAAGTTCCGGTTGCCCGAAAGAACCGAACACGCCACCAAATCCTCAGCGCTAATCGCTTTAGAGATTGCTGGCGGCAATGGACCCGAATTACCAATACACGTGGTGCAACCATACCCAACAAGGTTAAAGCCCATCGCATCCAAATCGTCTTGCAAGCCAGAGGCCGTAAGATAATCGGTCACAACTTGTGAGCCCGGTGCCAATGATGTTTTCACCCAGGGCTGAACTTTTAAGCCCAGTTTACGCGCATTGCGTGCCACCAAACCCGCAGCAACCAACACCGCAGGGTTGGACGTGTTGGTACAAGACGTAATCGCTGCGATAACCACATCACCATGGGTGATTGAATAATCGGTGCCGTCGACGGCAGCCATTGGCTCATCGGTTTTTGCAAATTCACCCGCAAGCGCTTCTGCGAATTTTGGCTTGGCTTCATCCAAATTCACCCGGTCTTGTGGGCGTTTGGGGCCAGAAATTGCTGGCACAACCTCACCCAGATCAAGATAAAGCGAATCTGTAAATTCTGCATCTTGTGTTGAACTGTCGCGGAACATGCCTTGCGCTTTGGAATAAGCTTCAACCAAAGCCACCCGATCGTCTTCACGGCCAGATGTTCTAAGATAACCAAGCGTATCGTCATCAACTGGGAAAAAGCCACATGTTGCGCCATATTCTGGTGCCATGTTGGCTATGGTTGCTTGATCTTCTAATGTCAGATTATCAAGGCCGGGACCATAAAACTCAACGAACTTGCCCACAACACCGCGCTGACGCAACATTTCCACAACCCGCAACACCAAATCGGTGGCTGTAATGCCATCACGCATATTGCCTTCAAGTTTGAAACCAATAACCTCTGGCAACAGCATTGAAATTGGCTGCCCGAGCATGGCCGCTTCCGCTTCAATACCGCCCACACCCCAACCAAGAACCGAAAGGCCATTGACCATCGTTGTGTGGCTGTCTGTACCTACAAGCGTATCGGGATAAGCAACGGTTTCACCGTTTTCTTCTTTGATCCAAACCGTTTGGGCCAAATATTCAAGGTTTACTTGGTGACAAATGCCGGTGCCGGGGGGCACCACGCGGAAATTATCGAACGCTTCTTGGCCCCAGCGCAAAAATTCATAGCGTTCGCCATTGCGTTCATATTCACGCTCTACGTTTTTGGAAAACGCTTGACCTGTTCCAAAAAAGTCAACCATCACAGAGTGGTCAATCACCAAATCAACTGGCACTTGTGGGTTAATCTTTTGCGGATCGGCGCCAAGCTTTACTGTGGCGTCGCGCATTGCGGCCAAATCAACAACCGCAGGAACACCGGTAAAATCCTGCAACAGAACCCGTGCTGGACGATATGCAATTTCATGGGAGGAGGATTTGGTCTTCAGCCAATCAGCACAGGCCTGAATATCCGCTTTGGTGACCGAGCGGCCATCTTCAAATCGCAAAAGGTTTTCCAACACCACTTTTAGAGAATTTGGGAGCTTAGAAATTCCCGTCAGGCCATTTTTCTCGGCTTCGGGAAGCGAATAATAAGTGTAGCTCTTGTCACCAACTTTTAGCGACTGCTTGGCGTTAAAACTGTTTAATGAAGTATGTGTCAATTTGCGACCTGCCTATCCAGATGGTTCAAACTGGTGCCGGTCAAAAACGCTTTCGACCAACAGCCGAGAAGGGGAACGCTACTGTCCCCACGGCAACGTTCAAAACTTATATAGTAAACCTAAACGTTTCTTGCCAGTGTTTGGTTCCATCCATTTTACACCAAGTCGGCCAAATTGCTCAAAATTTCCGAAAAAACACGAAGAATTGATGCCGAACCAGAAGCAAAAAAAGCCGGCGGGTAATCCCCACCGGCTCGCATTGCAAAATTCTTAGACGATTTGTGTAAGCCTAGAAATGAACTGACTTACTATCCAATGGCTTGACCTGAGGCGGCGCGAATTTGGTGAGGTCGATGCCTTCAACAGAAGCCTTGTACTCATCCAAACTTGGTGTACGACCAAGAATGGCTGAAAGCACCACAATCGGTGTGGACGCCAACAAGCTTTCGCCCTTTTTCTCTTTGGAATCTTCTACAACCCGACCTTGGAAAAGCCGTGTCGAAGTGGCTAGAACTGTATCGCCTTTTGCCGCTTTTTCTTGGTTGCCCATGCAAAGGTTACAGCCGGGACGCTCAAGATACATGATGTTTTCATATTCTGTCCGCGCTTGGGCTTTTGGTTTAAGGTCATCAAACTCAAAACCTGAATATTTTTGCAAAATTTCCCAATCGCCTTCATCCTTCAACTCATCAATGATGTTGTAGGTCGGGGCAGCAACCACAAGCGGCGCGTTAAACTCCACTTTGCCATTTGCTTTTTCAAGATTGCGCAGCATTTGCGCAACGATTTTCATGTCGCCCTTATGCACCATGCATGAACCAACAAAACCAAGGTCTACCTTTTTGTCCGCACCATAATAGCTAATCGGGCGAATGATGTCGTGGGTGTAGCGCTTAGAAATTTCGATGTTGTTCACATCAGGGTCAGCAATCATTGGCTCCACGATTAGATCCAAATCGATAACCACTTCCGCTGCATATTTGGCATTATCATCAGGGCGCAATGCAGGTTTTTCACCCGACTTGATTTCACCAATACGCTTGTCAGCAATAGCGATTAGATCGTGAAGCGTTTTGGCTTCATTTTCCATGCCCTTGTCGATCATCACTTGAATGCGGCGTTTCGCGATTTCAAGTGACTCAATAAGCGTGTCGTCTTGTGAGATACAGATCGAGGCTTTCGCCTTCATCTCTGCGGTCCAATCGGTAAAGGTGAAGGCTTGGTCAGCCAACAAGGTCCCAATATGCACTTCAATGATCCGACCTTGGAAAACATTGTCGCCAAATTGCTCGAGCATTTGCAATTGGGTCGCATGAACAACATCACGGAAATCCATGTGGTCGGCCATTTTGCCTTTAAACGTCACTTTCACCGACTCTGGAATGGGCATTGTCGCCTCACCCGTCGCAAGGGCCAGCGCCACCGTGCCACTATCCGCGCCAAAGGCCACGCCTTTAGACATACGCGTATGTGAATCGCCACCAATAATGATCGCCCAATCATCCACCGTAATGTCATTCAAAACCTTATGAATAACGTCGGTCATGGCGTGATATGCGCCTTTTGGATCGCGAGCAGTGATCAAGCCAAACTTATTCATAAAGCTCATCAGCTTTGGAATATTGTTTTGCGCTTTAATGTCCCACACAGAGGCAGTGTGACAACCAGACTGATATGCCCCATCAACAATCGGCGAAATCACCGTGGCCGCCATGGCTTCAAGCTCTTGCGAGGTCATCAGGCCGGTAGTGTCTTGCGAACCAACAATATTCACTTCCACCCGCACGTCTGACCCGGCATGCAATGGATTTTTACTCTTCACGCCAACGGCGTTCTTGTTGAAAATTTTCTCAACTGCGGTCAGGCCTTGGCCTTCATGTGAAATTTCTTTGGCTGGCGCAAAAACAAGCGGCGCATCAATGCCCAAAACATCAGCAGCAAAGCTTTGCAACTTTTTACCAAACACAATCGCATAAGAGCCAGCCGCTTTGATAAACTCAACCTTTTGAGCGGTCAAAGCCGAAGAAATGTCTGTGTGCTCGATCTCGCCGGTTTCATCCAGCAGCTTCTTTTTCTTCGTGTTGATGGTCAAAACGGTGCCCGTTTCAACCGAGTATTTTTCTTCCAAAACCGCATCACCATTATTGTTGATGATCGGTTTGCCGTCTGGGCCTGATTTTTTAACCCAATTCTTTAGATCAATGCCAATACCGCCGGTCACCCCGACAGTGGTCAAAAAGATCGGCGAAATACCGTTTGTACCCGCAACAATCGGCGCAAAGTTCACAAATGGAACATAAGGGCTCGCTTGCTTGCCCGTCCACAATGCAGCGTTGTTAATGCCAGACATCCGTGATGAGCCAACGCCCATGGTGCCTTTTTCTGCGATCAACATAACGCGCTTATCAGGGTGCTGAAGCTTCAGCGCTTGAATTTCGGCTTGTGCTTTGTCGGAGATAAAACATTTGCCGTGCAATTCGCGGTCAGAACGCGAGTGCGCTTGATTTCCTGGTGATAGCAAATCTGTGGAAATATCGCCTTCCCCGGCGACATAGGTTACAACTTTGATTTCTTCTTCAGCTTCAGGAAGCTTGGTGAAAAACTCAGCTTTCGCATAGCTTTCAAGAATATCTTTTGCGATCTGCTTACCCGCATCATAAGCAGCTTTGAGGCGGCTCGTGTCAGCGTCATAAAGGAACACTTGGGTTTTCAAGACATCTGCGGCTTGCTCAGCAATTCCAGCATCATCACCCAGTGCCAAATCAAGTAGCACTTCAATCGAAGGTCCGCCCTTCATGTGTGACAAGAGTTCAAACGCAAACTTTGGCGTAATTTCTGAAACAACAGATTGGCCTAGAATGATCTCTTTTAAAAACTTGGCTTTCACACCCGCCGCACTCGTGGTGCCGGGCAAGGTGTTGTAGATGAAGAAGTTCAGGCTTTCCTTGCGGTGCTCATTGCCCGCATCTTTGATCTGCTCAACAATCTCTTGAAGCAGCGCGCCATCATCAATTGGCTTGGGGTGCAATCCGTCAGCTTTTCGAGTTTCAATCTCGTTTAGGTAATCTGTATATAAGCCCATGGTTTGCGACCTTCCATTCTAAATATTGCCTTCTATGTCACCTCGCAGAAATCACGCAAGAAGCCACGAAAACCTTCCTGTGCGCATCAATATTTTAACCGTCATCCAGTTGCAAGAAATTTTGACCTCTCTTTAGTCGCAACTGTTGGATTTTGGCACGAAAATGATGTGATTTTGCGAAGATCGGCATATGCTTGAATGACTTGTTTTCAGCCCTAGCTTACAATATCAATCCATTATGGCCGATACCGAACAAATGGCAGAAAAAACATCGATTAAAGTGCGCGAATTATCCTGTTCGCGCTCCGGATTTGTCATTTTTGCGGGTGTTTCCTTTAATGCAATGCCCGGTGAAGTGATTCTTTTGCGCGGCCCAAACGGCGCGGGAAAGTCCACTTGCCTTGCCGCATTACATGGCGCGCTAACGCCGAGCGACGGCATTATCGACATTGAACTGGACGACGACGAGCGCAGTCCCCGCGAACTTTTGCATGTCATCGGCCATGTGCCGGGGGTGAAAACAACCCTCACCGTGCGCGAAAACTTGCAGTTCTGGGCCGACCTATATGGAAGCGCTGACAATATCGATCTCGCCATTGACGCAGCAGGACTTCATTTAATCGCTGATAGCGACGCTGCCATCCTTTCGGCTGGTCAAACAAGACGTTTGGCATTGGCACGACTTTTGGTGGCGGAACGCCCTATTTGGATTTTAGATGAACCCACCTCTGCCCTTGATAAACAGGGTGAAGGCTGGGTTGGCGATCTAATCGCAAGCCACGCAAACAAAGGCGGCATCATAATCGCTGCGACACACTTAGACATTCCCAACGTGCCAAAAGACAAAATCAAAACCGTTATGATCAACGGAGCACTGGCATGAAGGCTTTTTGGGCTGTTGTAAAACGTGACATTAAACTTGCCACCCGCATTGGCGGCGACGCGCTCACCGTGGTGCTGTTCTACGTGATGGTTGGTGCCATCATGCCGTTTGCCATCGGCCCTGATAAAGTATTACTCGCAAAACTTGGCCCGGCCATCATCTGGATTAGCGCCCTGCTTTCATTGTTGCTGGCGCTAGATCGCCTTTTTCGGACCGACCATGAGGATGGCTCACTCATCGCTATGCAGCAAGCCAGCTTGCCGCTCGAAATGATTGTTTTGGCAAAACTTATCGCCCATTGGGTCACCAACGCGCTGCCCCTCATCATCGCGACACCGCTCCTAGCGGTTCTGCTCAATCTTGATGCTGGCCAAACTTTTAAAATCATTTTCACCTTGTTGCTGGGCACACCGGCCTTGGTGTGTTTTGGCGCTATTGGCGCATCCGTAACCGTGACAATAAAACGCGGCGGTTTAATCGCCCCCATCCTTATATTGCCACTTTCCATCCCCACCTTGATTTTTGGCGTGAGTGCTTTATCAACCGGTGCGATTGAAACGGCGGCGAGTTCTGCATTGCTTTTTCTTGCAGGCTTTACATTGCTTGCATTGGTGTTCACCCCTTTTGCAACAGCGCTTGCTTTGAAAATGGGAGCCGAATAGAAAGAATATATGTCTAAAAACGCGATCTCTGACCCAACGCCTCAAGATTTGGGATTTTTCTCTCGGCTCGCCCATCCGGGCTACTTCATGCAATGGTCCAAACATTGGCTGATGCCGCTGACGGTCATCACCGTCGCGCTCTTACTGTTCGGAACGTACCTCGCATTTTTCAATTCTCCAGCTGATTACCAGCAGGGCGATACCGTGCGCATCATGTATGTGCATGTGCCAAATGCTTGGCTGTCCCAATTTTGCTATGCGGTAATGGTCATCGCCTCTATCGGCGGTTTGGTTTGGCGGCATCCGTTATCCGACGTTGCGGCTAAATCTGCTGCCCCCTTGGGCGCGACATTTACAGCCGTTGCCCTTGCCACTGGCGCATTATGGGGCGCACCGACTTGGGGCACATTTTGGGAATGGGATGGTCGCATGACCTCCACCCTTGTGATGTTGTTCATCTATCTGGGCATCATTGCCCTGTGGCGCACCTTTGAAGATCAGGCCCGTGCCGGACGCATTATTGCGGTCATCACCTTAGTTGGCGCGATCAACATCCCGATCATCAAATTCTCCGTCGAGTGGTGGAACACCCTTCATCAACCCGCCAGTGTTTTCCGAGCAGATGGGCCAACAATGCCCATGTCGATTTTGCTGCCGCTATTTGTGATGTTCTTTGCGTTCTCATTTTTGTTTTTGCTGCTGCATTTCATCTCCATGCGCGCTGAAATTTTACGCCGCCGCGTGCGAGCACTTGAACGCCGCAATGCGCAAAGCCTTCGACAGGAACACCCATGATCGACCTTTCACAGCATTTTGAATATATTGGTGGTGCGTACTTAATCACCTGCTTGCTTGTCGGTGCCTTAGTGTTTTTGGTCAATCGCGACTATCACACCCAAGAAAAGCGCCTTTCAGAACTTGAAGCAAAAGGCATTCGCCGCCGTTCACAAGAAACACCCAAAGGGTGAGGACCAAACGATGAAACGCGTCCTGATTTATCTCATACCGCTCGTTTTGACAGGCGGTCTATTTTTGTTGTTTGCAACGCAGATCAATGAAAATCCAAACCTTCTGCCATCGGCCTTGCTCAACAAACAAGCGCCCGAGTTTGAACTGCCACCCGTTGAAGGTCATGACCAACCCGGCTTTTCAACGGCGGACCTAAAAGACCAACTAACCCTTGTGAATGTTTTTGCAAGTTGGTGCGTGCCTTGCCGGGATGAACATGAATTTTTGGTTGAATTGGCAAAGCGTGATGACGTCAAAATCTACGGCATCAATTATAATGATCAACCCGAAAATGCCCGGCGCTTTTTGGCCGAATTGGGCAATCCTTACGATGCAATCGGCGCGGACCGCAACCGCCGGGTCAGTCTAAATTGGGGCGTTTACGGTGTGCCAGAGAGCTATTTGGTCAACCAAAACGGCACCATCATCTATAAGCACACCGGCCCGATCAATGCCGCAAGCTTTGCTGAAACGGTGATCCCAGCAATTGAAGCAGCGTTAGCCGACCCGAGCTAGGGTCGCCTAAAACACTCATATAAATCAATGGCATGGCAGCGTTTTGCGCAAAAAAGTGTAATTGATCCCGGCTCTAGGCCGGGAATGCAGCAAATATCTGGTGCAAAAAGCTAAGCTTAATTTTGATCTGCCCCGGACTTGATCCGGGGCCAAGGGAAGGAATTTCCTACCCTTCTTCAGCATTCGGCGCGTATTTAGTCAAAATCGGCACGACCAGCGCAAATGAGAAAATAAGCGTAAGTGGCATCAGGCCCCAAACCTTAAACGCGACCCAAAAATCGGTCGAAAAGTTGCGCCAAACAATCTCATTGATTACCGCAAGAACGAAGAAAAAGATACACCAGCGCCATGTCAGAATGCGCCAGCCTTCTTCCTTCAATTTATAAACATCACCAAACACATGTTTGAGCAATGAGTGGCCGAACAACAAGCCGCCAAGCAACACACTACCGAACAACATATTCACAATGGTGGGCTTAAGTTTGATAAACGTTTCGTCCTGAAAATAAAGCGTTAAACCGCCAAAAACCAACACGACAACGCCAGTCACTAGCGGCATCACCGCGATGCGCTTAAGCAATACCCAGCTCAATAAAAGCGATACCGCCATCGCGCCCATAAACCAGCCGGTCGCGACAAAAATACCAGCGCGGCTGTTCAATATGAAGAACAGAACAAGCGGGCCAAGTTCAAGCACCAATTTAACCAATTGGGGCCGCAACTCTTCCCAGTTCACTTCCTCATTGGGTTGTTTCGCATCACTCATGAATTACCTAACCTGTTCTCACCAATTTCATCATTTTGCCCATATGAAAGGCCCATTTATCTGGCAAAAGGGCCATACCATTTGAACCAATTTCGATATCAAATCCATATACGCCATCTAATGCCGTGTCATAAAGTCCACCAGCAATCCAAACTTTTTCCCGCTCAACCATCGCTAAAAGCGCGGCTTCAATTTTAGGCTTATCGTCCTTTATGTGAACCTGAAATCCACTCGTATGGGGCACAACAGGCGAAGTTGAGACCCCATTAAGTTGATTGAACAGCGCCGCAATTTTGCGCGCTTGCGCCACATAGTTTGGCACTTGGTCCAAATGCTTGTCCAACCCCTCAAGGGCCGAAACAGCCAAGGGAAACTGAAACGGCAAATCGCCACCCATCCTGGTGATCCAAACGTCTGCTGCTTCCAGCACAGCCTTTTCACCAACAATCCCGCAACCACCCAAATTGCCCATTTCCTTATAAAACGAGCAATAAAGCGTGTCACATAGGCGCGAAATTTCAGCCAGAGACTTATCATATGCCGCCGCTGCGCCAAAAACGCGCGCGCCATCAATATGAAAATGCACGTCATGCACATGGCACCAGGTCGAAATTTTCTGCAGTTCCGTAAACGGCAAAAGCCTGTAACCAGCGCGCCTTAGGGGCAATTCAACACATACGACAGCCGGCAATTCGCCAAGTTCATCCAAGTCATCTACCGTAAACGGCCGATGATGGCCCCCGGTGCGTAAAAACCGGATGGGGTGCAAAACCTCAACGGCCTCAGCTTCGTCATAGTCAAAATGCGACAATCGGTGTACCGCAACCCGATTATTGCCAGATTTTTCAACAACGGCCCGCAAAATTGCCATTTGAGCAATCATGCCTTTAACGCAAAACCGTGCCGCCGGGGCTTCAAATATCGATTTTAGGCGCTCAACGACCGCGCTGCATGCCCCGCCCTCACCATAGATATCCGATGGCAATTTTGCATATTCGCTCTCCGCCAACGTGGTGAGTACCTCACCAACGTCGGGCGAGGAAAACGCGGGAAGGACATATTCGCATGTCTGCATTAATTCACGTTTGATCATATTGTGTTCCTCTTAAAGCCGCCAAGTCTCACGAAATTTCGCTTGTACCAGCAATCGCTTCGGCAAAGTCACCTGCCTCAAACGGCTCCAAATCTTCGATATTTTCGCCAACCCCAATAAAATGAACCGGCAATTGATGTTTCCTAGCGATCGCAACAAGAATGCCGCCACGCGCCGTGCCGTCCAATTTCGTCATCACCAACCCGCTAACGCCAGCTCGCTTGCCAAAAATCTCAACTTGATTGAGCGCATTCTGCCCCGTGGTGGCATCAAGCGTTAGCAAGGTGGAATGGGGCGCTGTTGGATCGACTTTTTTGATCACGCGAATGATCTTTTCCAGTTCCGCCATTAATTCATCGCGGTTCTGCAAACGACCTGCCGTATCAATAATCAGAACGTCCGCGCCTTGCTCTTTGGCTTGCGTAACCGCATCAAACGCCAACCCAGATGCGTCAGCACCCGTAGGGCGCGTGATCACTTCAACATTGGAACGTTGTCCCCAAACCTGAAGCTGTTCCACCGCCGCCGCGCGAAACGTATCGCCAGCCGCCAGCACAACTTTCTTGCCCTCTGCGGTCAGTTTTGCGGTTAATTTGCCAATGGTTGTGGTTTTGCCCGAACCATTAACACCCACCATCAAAATCACGTGCGGCTTTTGGCCAATATCAAAGTTCAGCGGCTGGGCAACCGGCGCCAACACCGCGGAAACCTCCTCGCGCAAAACGGCGCGGATTTCTTCAACGCTGATCTCCTTGTCAAACCGGTCTTTGGCCAATTTTTCGGTGATCATCATCGCCGTATCAATGCCCAAATCGGCTTGGATCAAGACGTCTTCAAGCTGCTCAAGCGTTTCAGCATCAAGCTTTTTCTTGGTGAAAATCGCGCCAATATTGTCGGTCAACTGATCCGAAGAACGCTTAAGCCCCGTCGTTAGCCGCTGGAACCAGCTTTTCTTGACCTCAGGCTCACTAGAGCCGAGGGCGGCTTCTGCTTCAGGCGGGACGACTGCCGGGGTATCAGCCTCAGGCGTGAAGGTCGGGACCACAGTTGTCACCGCAATAGGCACCGCGGCGGGCACGTCAACAGGCTGCTCAACGTCAAGCGCCTCTTGTTGTTCCTCAACGCCTGTTTCTATTTCTGGATTTTCAGGCGCAACCTGTTGGTCCTCATCCTTTGAGGGAACTACTTTCTTTCCACCAAAAATTCGGCCAAAAAAACCCGGTTTCTTTTCGCTCATCAATTATCCTTTTAGACCCTTTAAGCCACTTGCCTGATGGGTTCGCCAATAAGCCCGTGTTCACCAACACCGGTCACCAATGCCCGCAAAATCTGCCCCTGCTCTGCGTCTTTGATCATGATCGGGGCAAACTGTTCTGTGCGGCCAATCCCATTCCGTTCGATCAAAACGGAATGCTCTTCGCCGACCTGTCGGCTCAAAAACGCTTCATGTTGCTTTTCGCCAGCTGCCCGAAGTTTAACCGCCCGCGCCTTGGCAATCTTTTTGTCAACCTGAGGCATTTTTGCCGCCGGGGTGCCTGGGCGAATTGAATAGGGAAATACATGCAAATAGGTGAGGTTACATTCCTCAATGATCTTCATGGAGTTGGCAAACATTTCGTCAGTTTCCGTCGGGAAGCCAGCAATAATATCCGCGCCAAATACCATATCAGGCCGAAGCGCCCGTGCTTCATTGACAAATGCAATCGTATCTTCGCGCAAATGCCGCCGCTTCATGCGCTTTAAAATCATGTTATCACCCGATTGGAGCGACAAATGCAGATGCGGCATCAATCGCTGCTCAGATTGAAGCACCTCCATCAATGCTTTATCGGCTTCAATAGAATCAATTGAAGATATGCGCAGACGACGCAAGTTGGGCACATGTTTTAGAATTTGTTGGGTCAGTTTGCCCAAACTCGGCTTACCGGGCAAGTCTGGACCATAAGAGGTAATATCAACCCCTGTTAGCACCACTTCCCCCACGCCATTGTCCGCCAGTTTTTTGATCTGATCGACCACAACGCCCATCGGCACCGAGCGCGAAGGACCACGCCCATAAGGGATAATGCAAAACGTACAGCGATGATCACAACCATTTTGGACCTGCACGAAAGAACGCGTGCGCCCTTCCATCCCCTCGATCAAATGACCGGCGGTCTCTTTAATGCTCATAATATCATCGACAAGAATTTTCGAATTGCCGCCAATGCCGAACTTGAGCCCTTGATAGGTCTCAGCCTTCATCTTTTCGGCATTGCCCATCACCAAATCAACTTCACCCATCTGGGCGAAGCTTTGTGCATCGGTTTGCGCCGCGCATCCAGTGACGATGATCTTCTTGTTCGGGTTATCCCGCCGCGCTTTGCGAATGGTTTGCCTTGTTTGGCGCACAGCTTCTTGGGTTACAGCACATGAATTGACGATGATGACGTCATCAAGCCCTGCGGCTTTGGCTTGGTCTTTCATCACCTCAGATTCAAACGTGTTAAGCCGACAACCAAGCGTTAACGTTTCAACACTCATGCCGCATCACCTACGAACAAGTCAGCAGGCAATTCACCATCAAACTCGGTTTCAAATGGGCCGGTCATCAAAATATGCTTGTCGCTTTCGCGCCACTCAATTTGCAAGCTCCCACCGGGCAACTCGATATTGACTTTGCGCTCTGTCAGGTCCTTACGCACAGCCGCAACACCCACCGCACACGCAGCCGTGCCACATGCTTGAGTAAGCCCCGCACCGCGTTCCCAAACTTTTACTTTGATCTTCGTTGGCGATATTACTTGCGCTAACGAAATATTGGCCCGCTCGGGAAAAATTGGATGATTTTCCAACATTGGCCCAAATTTCTCCAAATCATGGGCGTCCAAATCATCAACCCAAAAAATCGCGTGTGGATTGCCCACATTCACAACAGAAGGCGTATGCAAAATCGGCGCATCAATCGGCCCGATCTGCAATTCAATGCCGGTTGTATCTTCAAATTCTTCCGCCAGAGGGATCAATTGCCACTGCAACAATGGAACGCCCATATCCACAGTAACCACGTCACCCAATTGGGTGTCACCATGGTGTGTTGAGCGCAACAGCCCAGCGTTGGTCTGAATGGTCACCTCAGGGCGACCCAACTCCTGAGCCATCAAATAGCCGATGCAGCGGGTGGCGTTGCCACAAGCGTCGACTTCACCGCCTTCTGCATTATAGATGCGCATGAAAATGTCAGCTTCATCGTCGCCCGGCACTTCCATGATGATCAATTGATCACAGCCGATGCCCAGCTCCCTGTCAGCAATCCAGCGCACATTGTTCTCAGTGAAAGTAAGCGCACGCTTTCGGGCGTCAATGACCACAAAATCATTGCCCAAACCATTCATCTTCAAAAAAGGAACCGCATCGCCGCTCATTTTATCGCTCACTATTATTGTCTATTTCGCCCTATATGGCGCAGATTACCGTCAATTACCAGCATAGCGGATGAAGATTAATCCAAGCTGGATCAAGATTAATTGACTCTATATGCCATTTGCACTAAACGATCACCGATAAGTTTTAGCATTCGAGCCTTTCTCGAGCCACTACCTTATGCGGCATTAGCTGATGTAAGGGGTCAACATCCACCAGCGCGTTGCGCCCGTGGGTGTTATTTACTTATGGATTTTGGACTTTAATTTGAAGAGTTCAATACCCATTTGAAAAGGGCACGAAACAAAAAACTTAGCAATTTGATTGGACCAATATGTTTCAAAGCCTCTCCGACCGCTTAAGCGGCATTTTTGATGGAATTACAGGCCGCGGCGCTCTTTCAGAAGACGACGTGAACAAAGCTCTGCGCGAAGTGCGTCGGGCATTGATTGAAGCCGATGTCTCATTGGAAGTTGTGCGCGGGTTCGTTGAGCAAGTGCGCGACCGTGCGGTTGGCGCTGAAGTTACCAAGTCCATTACCCCGGGCCAACAAGTCGTCAAAATTGTAAATGACGAATTGGTTGCGGTGTTGGGCACAGACGCTGTTCCGCTTGATCTTAAATCCACCCCACCTGTTGCGATTATGATGGTTGGTTTGCAGGGCGCGGGTAAAACCACAGCGACCGGTAAGATCGCTAAACGCTTAAAAGAAAAGCAAAACAAAAAGGTTTTGCTCGCCTCACTTGATACACGTCGCCCAGCGGCGATGGAACAATTGAAAATCCTGGGCGACCAGATCGGCGTCGACAGCCTTGAAATCATTGCGGGTCAAACCCCAGTTGAAATCGCCAAGCGGGCTCAAACCGAAGCCAAGCGCGGCGGCTATGATGTTCTGTTCCTAGATACTGCTGGCCGTACCCACATCGATGAAGAATTGATGGCGGAAACTGCTCAGGTTAAAGCGGCGACCAACCCACACGAAATTCTGCTCGTCGCTGACGCTCTAACCGGCCAAGACGCTGTAAACCTTGCCCGTTCATTTAACGAACGCGTTTCAATCACCGGCATTATGTTGACCCGAATTGACGGCGATGGTCGTGGCGGCGCAGCGCTTTCCATGCGCGCGGTTACCGGCAAGCCGATCAAGCTATTGGGTACGGGCGAAAAACTCGAAGACCTTGAAGATTTCCACCCGTCTCGCGTTGCAGACCGGATTTTGGGCATGGGCGATATCGTATCGCTCGTTGAAAAAGCCGCAGAAACCGTAAACGCAGAAGACGCGGCCAAAATGGCCAAGAAAATGAAGAAGGGCGTTTTCGATCTTGATGATCTGAAAAACCAACTTCTTCAAATGAAAAAAATGGGCGGCATGGGCGGCCTTATGGGCATGATGCCCGGCATGGGCAAAATGAAAAAGCAGATGGCCGGTGCCAATGTGGATGAAAAAATGTTCGACCGTCAGGTCGCCATCATCCAGTCGATGACCAAAAAGGAACGCTCAACCCCAGCCCTATTGAACGCATCACGTCGTAAACGGGTTGCGGCTGGTTCCGGCACATCCGTGCAAGAGATCAACAAGCTGATCAAAATGCATCGCCAAATGGCCGACATGATGAAAAAAATGTCCAAAGGCAAAGGCGGCATTGCTGGCGCACTTGGCGGCATGATGGGCGGTGGCATGCCAAACATCGATCCATCACAAATGGACCCGCAAATGCTTGCCGAAATGGAAAAGCAAATGGGCGGCCAAATGCCTGACCTTGGCGGCTTGGCTTCACCAACTGCGGCAAAACAATTGCCCACAAGCGTTGATGATTTGCTCAAGGGCGGCGGCGCACCACGTTTCCCTGGCCTTCCCGGCCTTGGCCCGAAATTCGGGGGCAAGAAATAGTGGTTACTATTCCTACTCTTGAAACGGAACGTTTGATTTTGCGTGGGTTCAAAGCGGAAGATTTTGAAGCTTATGCTGAAATCGCAGCTGATGGCGAATGGTCACAATTTGTTGGCGGTCCGCTAGAACCTGGCAAGGCTTGGCGTGCCCTTGCAACCCTAATCGGTCATTGGACTTTGCGCGGCCATGGCATGTTTGCAGTAGAAGAAAAATCTACCGGCGCATTCATCGGACTGGTTGGACATTGGAACCCTGGCGATTGGCCAGAGCCTGAAATTGCTTACACACTTGCAAAAACCGCAGCTGGCAAAGGCTACGCAACCGAAGCCGTCAAAGCGATGATTGCTCACACCTTCAACGCCCTAAAGTGGGACACGGTGGTCAGCTATATCGATGACAACAATATTCCTTCGCAAAAGGTAGCAAAGCGCGTTGGCGCCGTTGCCGAAGGCGAAACCAAATTGGGTGAATCAACGGTTCGAGTTTACCGACACCCAAATCCGAACAAGTAACAATCAATTTGCCGCTCAGTGGCGGCTAAAAGTCCATCTAAGGAGATTACTAAAATGGCTACTAAAATTCGTTTGGCCCGTGGCGGCTCTAAAAAACGTCCTTATTATCACATCGTTGTTGCTGACGTGCGCGCACCGCGCGACGGTCGCTTCATCGAACGTGTTGGCGCATATAACCCAATGCTTTCAAAAGACGATGAAGGCCGGATTAAACTAAACGAAGAACGCATTCAGCACTGGCTTTCAGCTGGCGCACAGCCAACTGACCGTGTTCACCGTTTCTTGGATGCCGCTGGCCTGTTGAAGCGCGACGAGAAAAGCAATCCAAATAAAGCAAAACCTGGCAAAAAAGCCCAAGAGCGTTTGGACGAAAAACGTCAGGCTGAAGAAGACGCAGCAGCAGCAGCGGCTCAAGCTAAAGAAGATGCAGCAGCGGCAGCAGCCGAAGCGGCCGCAGCGCCAGCAGAAGAAGCCCCAGCAGAATAATTTCTGCTTCGCTTCACGAAGGAAAAAGCCATGGACAGCGACGACAAAAAATTCTCCAAGCGGGTTCTTATGGGCCAAATTGGTGCTGCCCATGGCATTCAAGGTCAAGTGCGGATTAAATCCCACACCGAGGACCCGTTGGCCCTTAAAAACTATTCGCCTTTGACCACCAATCGGCCCGGACTAGAAATAGTCATCAAAAAGGCCCGGTTGAACA
This sequence comes from Maritalea sp., assembly GCF_051251695.1. Lineage (NCBI taxonomy): Bacteria > Pseudomonadati > Pseudomonadota > Alphaproteobacteria > Hyphomicrobiales > Devosiaceae > Maritalea > Maritalea sp. The sequence goes on from NZ_JBPOEU010000021.1 coordinate 61,185, forward strand.
AAACCGTGATTGTCGCGTCCATTTCAGGCGTTGCGGATCGCACAGCAGCAGAAGCCCTTAATGGGGTTAAACTCTACGTGAACCGCGATCAATTGCCTGAAACCCAAGATGAAGACGAGTTCTACCAAGCTGACCTTATCGGTTTGGAAGCCCGCTTCACTGACGGCAAGAAATATGGCACCATCACCGCCATTCAAAATCATGGCGCCGGTGACATTTTGGAAATCCGCCCTGTTCGTGGCCCTTCTGACCTGTTGCCATTTACCAAAAAAATCATTCCTGAGATCAATGTCGCTGAGGGTTATGTGATACTTGAATTGCCCTTGGAAATTGAGGTCAAAGAAGACCAAGTGTTTGATTGATGTTTCGCGCTGATGTCATCACGCTGTTCCCCGAACTGTTCCCCGGCCCGCTAGGCGCATCCATTATTGGCCGCGCAATGAACAATGGCTTGTGGTCGCTCAATGCGACCCAATTGCGCGATTACGCACACGACAAGTACAAAAAGGTGGACGACACCCCCGCAGGCGGTGGCCCCGGCTTAGTGCTAAAACCCGACATTCTCGCCCGCGCCATCGACGATGTTTCACCCCCCGATGACCCGCGCCCACGCCTCCTGATGAGCCCGCGCGGCAAACCGCTAACGCAAAACTATGCCCGCGAACTGTCCAAAGGCCCCGGCGCCGTAATCATTTGCGGCCGCTTTGAAGGCATTGACCAACGGGTAATCGACCAGCGCAACCTGATCGAAATTTCAGTTGGCGACTATGTTCTGTGCGGCGGCGAAGTCGCCGCCATGACCCTACTTGAAGCCACCACCCGGCTCTTGCCCGGCGTCATGGGCTCCAATCAAAGCGAGATGGACGAGAGTTTTGAAAACGGCCTGCTCGAATATCCCCAATATACAAGACCAGCAGAATTTGAGGGCCAATCGATCCCCAGCGTGGTGACCGGCGGCGACCACAAAAAGCTGGGTGAATGGCGGCAAGAGCAGTCTAAAAAATTAACCCAAGATCGCAGACCCGATTTGTGGAACAAGTTTAAGAGCGAAGATTAGTCACTGCGCTTATCGATCTCTAACCGAGCCCGGCGCTTTGCATTTTTCACGCCGCCGTTTAGCGCTTCGCTTAGTATTTATTTAGCGCTCACGCCGCGCAGGCTGCCCCGGCACCCCCGGCTCATTTTCGCGCCGCCGTTGGTCGCTCCGCTCCCGGCCCCGGCACCCCCGGCTCATTTTCGCGCCGCCGTTGGTCGCTCCGCTCCCGACCCCGGCACCCCCGCCAATTGGTGCCCAACACAACCGCAGTGGGAGCGCGCGCAAACCGCAGCGCATGTCCCTCCCTCATCGTCATCCTCGGGCTTGACCCGAGGATCCAGTTCTGGTTTCCAACACCGTCGCGACTTAAGGGCATTCCTGCCCGTATACCAACCAAAACAACAAAATCAATCAGCCTTTCACGACGCAAAACGCCTGTCCCAACAAAAGCAAAATCCCCACAAGAATTCGCAAGCACTTTCCCTCCCCCTTGTGGGGAGGGATCAAGGGTGGGGGGATAACGCAACCAAAAACGCAAATAGCCGACCCCGGCTCAAGGCCAGGGAGTTCGTAAGTCGCACAAAGACGGCCGCAATGGCCTTTCTGCCGAAACCTTAGACATGCGTCATTGCCTCCCCGACCCTAAAAAGTTGGAGAGACATCATTCCGACCAGCCGGCCAGCTGATAACCAATATCGGCTTGAGCCGAACGGTCCGCTCGCCAATCTACCGACCGTCATCCCCGCGCAGGCGGGGATGCAGATAAGAATTTCAACCAGCACCATCGCTGCGACGTGGGGACAGTCTGGCCTAGATTCCCGCCTGCGCGGGAATGACGCGCGTCAGCTATGCGGACAAAGTTGCCGATACAAGCTCTACTATCAATGTCCGCTTTGGTCGCGAAAAGGGACAACTAATCAGTGCGATGGTGGCAGGTTACGTCAGCTTGATGTAACTTTTCAAAGGACTCATCCCTCCCATAAATCAATGGTCATTTGCCTAGGGCCTTGATGAACGGACCGGTGGTAGTGCCATGTAGAATTGCGCTGATCCAGACAGCGTTAGTTGCAAAGTGGACGACGTATATAGCCGTCTCAGGGGCCAGTTCTTCTGCAACCAGTAGCGCAAAGAGCGCGGTCGCAAGCCCGCGTGGGCCGAACCAGCCGATGAACACACGCGTTTTGAGGTCAGCGTCGGTTCGCGCCAATGCCACAGCAACGGCGAAGGGGCGCACGACAATCAGACTCAGCAGTATCGCAGCGAGCATAGGCGCGTCGAGTGCGCGGATTGCCTCGGGGAACAGAAGCGCACCAATCAAGAAGAACGCCGTCCATGACAATAGTTGCCCTTCGTTCTCAGAAAACTCGAAAATGAACGAACACCGTTTTTCGACCACCCAGCCAAAGCTGATGCCGCAAGCGAAGGCAGAGATGAAACCGTTTCCACCAATCATCGTCGCTGAGAGATAGGCGCAGAACGCCAGAGCCAACACTGCAATGCCTTCAAAGCGCTGAGACGAGGTGCCTTTGGCCTGTGCCAGAAGGAAGGCCCGTCCGACGACAAGTCCCATCACCGCGCCCACAAGCGGGCCAATGGTGATTTGCATCAAGCCATACAATGGCCAGCCCATGGACGGGGCCGAAGAACTGGCGGCGGCGAAGGCCGCAAACGTCAAGATCACGGGCAATGCGATTCCGTCGTTTAGCCCGCTTTCAACAATGATCGCGCGGCGCAGGCGTTCGGGAACGTCCTTGCTTTCAACGACCGATTGGCCAAGGGCTGCATCTGTCGGCACCATGATGGCTGCGAGCAAAAGGATAACCGGCAACGGCCACTCGGGCAGCAGCGCAAAGTTAACAATTGCCCCACCTAACAGGGCCAAGGGCATGCCGATCAGCAAAGTCCGGGCAGGCCATGTGTGCCGTTCTATCAGACCTGCGACGTTGATCTTTGCGGCGTCCAGAAACAGCAGCACGACCAAGGCAAACTCTGCCACCGTATGAAGATGCGCCTCGGTGATGCCGGCGGGAGCTACATCGAAACTGGACAGAACGCAGCCGAAAAACAGCGCGACCATGGGGGCGGTGATCATCGAGCGGGTAACAGATTTTGCTACAAGGGCGAAACCCATCAACACCGCAGAGATGATCACCAAGGGGAGATATTCTGTCATTTGGCTCCCCCCCTAAATGATCTAATTACACGCGATGCTCGGGATTTTCATAGTCAAACTTGCACCCGGCTTTCCAGGCGTTGCGGTCATTACCGTGATTGGGCAGACCACCCGCGTCTTTGAGCATCCGCGCCATGTGCATAAGGTTCCAAGTCATAATGGTCGTGTTGCGCTGCGTGAAATCGTTGTCGAAACCAACAGCACCGCCATCTCCTTTGTCGCCATACGAGGGCCCTGGTCCGGCCTCTCCAATCCATCCGCAATCGGCCTGTGGGGGGATGATGTAGCCCAGATGTTGCAGGGCATAGAGCATGGTCATCGCGCAATGTTTGATGCCGTCTTCGTTACCGGTGATCACAGCACCTCCGACTTTCCCGTAGAACGAGCTTTGGCCTTTGTCGTTAAGCTGACCGGACATACCATAAAGACGCTCAATGATGACACGGCATACGGAGCTTTCCTCGCCCAGCCAAATCGGGGTGCCAAGGACAAGGATGTCGGCAGCAGCAACCTTCTCCCAGATATCTGGCCAATCGTCGCGGTCCCAACCGTGTTCCGTCATATCAGGGTAAACGCCGTACGCAATCTGATGGGATGCAGGGTGGATGACATCCACCTTTACATTGTTCTTAGACATAATTTCCTCGGCGACACTTAGCAGTATTCCGGTGTGCGAAGACGCCTCTTTCTTTTTTAGCGTGCAGTTGAAAAACACCGCCTTTAGATCGCTAAAGTCTGTTTGGTTGTCCTTGCAGAGCTGGTTCTGCTGTTCATTGAGTGCCATTGTCATCGCTTTCTTTTTACTTCGGCTTGTAGCTGACGTTAGCAGATTTGAAGCAGATCAACGAATGACATTTTTTGAAATCAGACATTCGTACGCCGCGCCGTAGAGAACACAATGGGCTTATTCTGTTGAAAAACTCTGACACTGGCGTGCCGACCCAAGCTTTGTAGAAAATCCTCCCTCTCAAGACTTTTGATCGGAACTTCGTTTTGTGAAATCATTTTTTGAAACTAGATTCTAAAAAATCAACGCCTATTTTCCGATATGGAGTTTTTCAACGGAATAGGCCCATATGTATGTACCGGCTGCTGTTCGCAAGTGATTTCTGCATGTTCTCGGAAGTCGCTCATATGTATCCGGCCTGT
>NZ_JBPOEU010000022.1:0-59594 GCF_051251695.1 Maritalea sp.
CCCTACGGGCCTTCCCCGGCACCCCCGCGGTTTTCATCGCCGCCGTCGGCCCTACGGGCCTTCCCCGGCACCCCCGCGGTTTTCATCGCCGCCGTCGGCCCTACGGGCCTTCCCCGGCACCCCCGCCAATTGGTGCATCACACTTATTCGGGACAAGAAGCGGCCACACTCTCCCCTCATCCTGAGCTTGTCGAAGGATGGAACAACACGCACCACATCCATGGTTCGACAGGCTCACCATGAGGGCGTTGCTGTGACCCAGCTTTTATCCAGTTGACTTGGAATGCGTTTGTTTTAAGTTACGCTAATGTTTAGAGTATGTTTCGTTTCAATGATGCTGGTGATCCCAGCAAGCGCACAGGTCTCCATCGATCAATATATGGAATTGGCATGCTCAAATGCTCCCAAAGTTTGCGAAAGCGGCAAAAAGATAGCGCGTCGAGCCGCCAGCTGCATCAAACTCCCCGAGCCTGTGCCCAGTGAATATCAGTTCCTTGCAAGGATTTTACTTGAGAACGGCGAAGTTAAATTCATAAGCGTCGCTCCTGGCGCAGCCACTTTCACTGCATGGCAAAAAGAAGCTGTTGCAGCGATAGCCGATGGTGTCACCAAATGTGAACCATACATTGATGTACCGGTGAGGGCCGTTATTGAGTTCACACCTGCACTTGTACAGTCTGACTGGCGTTAACATAACAACATTCTGCGCGGAATGGAATGCTAGTGCGTTAGTTATCACGCAATTTGAGGCGCTTCCCGTTAGGGTACATAAATCGCCAACGTCCTCAAACCGCCTCCAAGAACGTCTCAGCAGTCGTCAAGTCAACCGAAACCAAATTCGAAATGCCGCGTTGGGCCATGGTGACGCCAAATAGGCGGTCCATGCGGGCCATGGTGATTGGGTTGTGGGTGATGACGACAAAACGGGTCTCGGTTTTGGCGCGCATTGAGTCTAAGAGATTGCAGAAACGCTCGACATTCGCGTCATCCAGCGGTGCATCAACTTCGTCGAGCACACAAATCGGGGCCGGGTTGGTGAGGAATACAGCGAAGATCAGCGACATAGCGGTCAGCGCCTGCTCGCCACCCGAGAGAAGCGTCATGGTCGTTGGCTTTTTGCCTGGTGGCTTGGCAATGATCTCAAGACCAGCTTCCAGCGGATCATCACTTTCAATGAAGGTCAGCTCCGCAGTACCACCGCCAAATAGCTGGGTGAACAGTTCCTTGAAGTGCGCATTGACCTTCTCAAACGCTTCGGTCAGCCGCGCTCGACCTTCGCGGTTGAGGCTGGAAATGCCGGTGCGCAATTTTGCGATGGCCGCGATCAAATCTTCGCGGTCGGTCACCATGGTTTCGAGTTTTTCTTGAACTTCTGTGGCTTCTTGTTCAGCGCGTAGGTTAACACCGCCAAGGCGTTCGCGTTCACGCTTCAATCGATCTAGCTTGGCCTCAATCGCATTTTCGTTGGGCAATTGTTGTTCAGGTTTTAGCCCTGCGATTTCGGCGGTTCGGTTGGCGCTGACATTGAGTGTTTCAATAACATTTTGTTCGACTTGCAAACGCTGTTGACCCAGCGATTTCAGGCGTTCTTCAATGCGGGCGATTTCTTCGCGCACTTTTGAAAGGGCAGCAATGGCATCCCGCGCCTCGCGGTCTTGGTCTCGGTGCGCGGTTTCCGCTTTCGCAACTTGATCAGCTGCGCGTTGGCGTGCCAGTTCAGCGTCTTCAATTTTGTCTTCCAGCGCACGGCGCTGGTCCGCGAACTGGTCCGGTGCGCTTTGCAGTTCTGCAAGCTGTGTTTCAATTTCCTGTTGTCTTGAAGACAGCGACGCAAGGTGCTCTTGCGCATCGCTGAGGCGCTTGTGCCAAGACCCGCGCTCGTTGGTTATCCGGCCTAAACGCTGTTCACGCATACGGGCTGCGTTCTCAAACCCAGCTAAGCGCAACCGCGCCTGATCCGCCTGCTCGCGTAGCCTTGTTAGATTTGAATTTTGTGCCTCCATCGCCCGCGCCAAATCTTGGTCATCTTCAATAATGGCCAACGATGCCTCAGCGTCTTGAACGACCAACACAACTTCGTCGCGACTTGATTTGAGCCGAATTGTTGCTTCCTCCAACGCACTGCGGCGAGAAGTGAGATCAACCAAGCCTTTTTGCGCTGCTTCTACAGCTGCCTGAGCGGCGTTGATCGATCGTTGGGCCTCTTTATAGGTATCTCGGTATTGGCGCTCTTGTTCGCGGCAAACGGCTAAGCGTTCTGATTTTTGCTGCACACCGGTGCGTACTGCATCCAACTTCACCCCATGGGTTTGCCGCTCTGCGTCAATATCGGCCAACCTATTGCGTTGCGCCAATCGTTGCGCCGCAGCCGTTGGGGCATCGCCGCGTGCAACAAAACCATCCCAACGCCACAGATCGCCTTCAGGGGTCACCAGCGTTTGTCCCGGTTTCAACGCCAACATCAAACGTTCGCCATCGGCCTTCTCGATGACACCAATTTGGTTCAACCGTCGGGTGAGCAATGCTGGGCCCGTCACAAATTCACTGAGCGCTTCCACGCCGTCGGGCATTGGCGCGTCTGCACTGTGATCTGCGGGAGCCGACCAAAAGAGTGGCGCGGCTTCGTCGGATGATGCATCCAAATCATCGCCAATTGCGGCGCCTAGGGCCGTTTCATACCCCGCCTTCACTTCAAGCGCGTCGACGATGGCAGGCCATAATGATTGGTCGTGCAGGTCAAGCATTTTGCTGATTGCTTGTGCTTCAGCATCCAATTTGGTGATTTCGGCTTCAATGGCCGTCAGTGCGGGCCGCGCCTCGGTCAGTTCAATATCTGCTTGCCGGGTTGCAGCTTCGGCTTTGTCTGCTTCAACTTCTGCGCGTTCAGCTTGGTTGCGTGCATTGGTCAGTGCTTCTTGCCGAGCCTGTAGGGTTTTGTCCTCAGACAATGCCGTGATGATGCGCTCAGCTTCGTCAGCAACATCGACGAGTTGTCGGTTCAGTTTTTCTAACCGCGCTTTAGCGTCATCCAACGAACGCTGGGTGGAAGACTTATGCGCTCGAATTTCGCTTAACTTGTCTGCTTTTTCGCGTAACCCCAGTTCGGCTTCTGTTACAGCATGTTTCGTTGCCTGCGCGTCAGATTGCGCTTTAATATTGTCATCAGATGCACTCGCCACGTCGCGGTTGAGTTGAGCTTCTTCTTCGTCAAGATTGGTGGCCAGTTCTTGGCTTTCACCGATCAAATCAGTGTCACGTTGCGCATCGACCTTAACCTGAACCAGACGACCCTCTAGTTCACCTTTGCGCTGATTGGCGCGTTTGGCGTCTTCTTCAAGTTGAGTGAGGGCAATTTTGAACCGTTGCAATGCCGCGGCGGCCTCGGCCTCCACTTGGCGCAGCGGCTGCAATTGTGCGTCAGAAGTCTCAAGCTTCTTTTTCGCCGCGAGGTCGAGGTGTGTCGCGTCGGCCAACAAATTGACGAGCCGCGCATGGTTCGCTTCGGTCTCTTTTTCTTTGACCTTCACGGCAACCCAACGCAGATGCAAAAGCGTGGCTTCTGCCTTGCGAATTTCTCCTGACAACCCACGATAGCGTGTGGCTTGTCGCGCTTGGCGTTTAAGATTTTCCAACTGGGATTCAACGGCGGCGATGATGTCATCGACACGTTCAAGGTTGCTTTCAGCAGCCCTTAACCTCAACTCTGCCTCATGGCGGCGTGAATGAAGACCAGATATGCCAGCAGCTTCCTCTAAGATCGCACGGCGTTGTTTTGGTTTTGCGGAAATCAGCTCGCCAATTTGACCTTGGCGTACCATAGCTGGCGACCGGGCCCCGGTTGAGGCATCCGCGAACAGCAATTGCACATCGCGCGCTCGAACTTCTTTGCCGTTAACGCGGTAAACTGAGCCATGTTCGCGCTCAATGCGACGGGTGACTTCCAACTCGTCCGCATTGTTTAAAACCGCCGGGGCGGTGCGGTCTTTGTTATCAAGGAAAAGGGTAACTTCGGCAGTGTTACGTGCAGGTCGATTTGCGGAGCCTGCGAAGATCACATCGTCCATGCCCGAGGCGCGCATGTTCTTAAATGAGTTTTCACCCATTACCCAACGCATCGCTTCGACAAGGTTGGATTTGCCGCAACCATTTGGTCCCACCACACCGGTTAGGCCGGGTTCTAGGTGAAGGTCTGTTGCATCGGGGAAGGACTTAAAGCCTGTGAGCCGAAGGCGCGAAAATTTCATCGCGCCCCCCGTTTCATCAGGTGCGCTAACTTATAATAGTGGGTCGATCTCTTTTGCGAAATCTTCAACCGATATTACTCCAGCCAGCTTTTTGCCGTTCACATAAAATGTCGGCGTTGCTTCCAAGCCAAATTCTTCTAAAGCTTGATTACGTGTCTTCTCTAGTCCCTTGAAAAGCTCTTGGTTTGTCAAGCAGGCTTCGAATGATTCCTGTGTAAATCCGTTATTTATTGCCACTTGAGCCATCGCAGCCTTGGAATTCTCACTTGTGGCCCAAGATCGCATGGTTTCAAAATACGCGCCCGTTAGCTTGTAATAGTCAGCAGCAGGGTCGTCGCATGCCGCTGTCATGAACACAACGGCGTCCAAAATGGAGCGCGAAAACGGACGCATTGAGAAGCGCACTTTGCCCGTATCGATGAAGGTTTTCTTGAAGTCAGGAAAGACCTGTGTGTGAAAAGTAGCACAGTGTGGGCAAGTCGGTGATGCATATTCAATCACAGTGACTTTGGCGTTCTCGTCGCCCAACCACTTATCTTCAAAACCCAATGGTTTCATCAAATCGCCTGTACGGGTGATTTCTTCTCCACCGGAAGCGGTGTTGTCAGCATTGACTTGGGTTTGGGCGTTGGCTTCTGAACTCGCAGGGTTATCGCAACCCGCAAGCATAAGGGCACCAAAGCTTGCGCCTGTAACCAGGGCTGTTCTACGGTTGAATTTCACGTCACCAAACTCCATCTTTTTCTTTGTTTTGAGATGTTACATATGTGAAACGTGGCCGCAAGAGGGCAAAATGGAACCTCCACCTCACATTGAAGTGATTGAGGGGCATTTTCGCGCCGGCGTTAGTCGCTGCGCGCAGCAATTTTTGGCGCTCACGCCGCTCAGCATTTTTTGGCGCTCACGCCGCGCAGGCTGGCCCGGCACCCAACATCTTTCGCGCCGCCGTTGGTCGCTACGCTCCCGACCCCGGCACCCCCGCCATTTGGTGCGCAACACAAACGCCCACTCCAGGCCTCATCCTGAGCCTGTCGAAGGATAGCGCGATCACCCGCCCCCGTGGTTCGACAAGCTCACCATGAGGGCTAAGTTATGCAACCTTGCCTTCTTTCTTGCCGCCGTTGGTCGCTATGCTCCCGACCCCGGCACCCCCGCCATTTGGTGCCCAACACAAACGCCACTCCAAGCCTCATCCTGAGCCTGTCGAAGGATGGCGCGATCACCCGCCCCCGTGGTTCGACAAGCTCACCATGAGGGCTAAGTTATACTTCGCGCAGGGCAGAAAATTGCAAAGCCCGGCTTTAGGCCATCATGGAAACTGCGGTACGCCCCGTGTGCGAAAAATCCTCTATCCTCTTCGGCAAATCAGAATTTTGGTGTCGCCATAATTGCGTTGATCAAGTTCGGTTAGACCCTCGGGAATTGTAACTTCCGCTGACTTCGCCTCTTCCCAAACAATGATGGCATCATCAGCAATCCAACCGCCAGCAAGCGCGGCAGCGAGTGCTTTTTCGCCTAAGCCTTGACTGTATGGAGGGTCAAGAAAGACCAGATTACAGGGGGGGATACGCTGAACTTGCCCCAGATCCGTCGCATCGCGGCGTAGCATACGTGCTTGGCCAGCAACGCCGAAATCTTGGATGTTTTCACGCATCAGCGCCCGCGCTTCAACGCCTGTATCCACAAACGTTGCGTGTTCCGCCCCGCGTGAAAGGGCTTCTAAACCCAATGCGCCGGTGCCTGCGAAAAGATCGAGCACCCGCACTTCGTGAAATGTCGGGCCAAAATGGTTCGCTAGAATGTTGAACAAGTTCTCGCGCACCCGGTCAGACGTCGGGCGAATTTCGTCCGTTTCAGGACTATGCAATGATTTGCCGCGAAATTTTCCTGCAACGATGCGCATTCATTCTACCTTTGTGACGAGCCTAGCGGCTCGGCTTATGCCAATTACGCGACTTCTATAATTCTAAAACGCGGCTACTTACGCGTTTTAGGAGGCGCGCCGCGACGGTTCGGGTTCGAATTTGCATTGGCGTTGCCCGGGCGGCGACCCGCAGGTTTGCCACCAGTAGGCTTACCGCCGGTCGGTCGCCCACCCGTTGGCCGAGCGCCTGTAGGTCTGCCACCAGTTGGCTTGCTTCCACCTGGCTTGCCGCCAGTTGGTTTGCCACCAGCGCGGGATTTGCCGTAACCACGACCATCGTCCCGCGTTGCGGATACAAAGGTTTTGTTCTTACCGCTACGTCCGCGACTGTCTGGACGATCCGACGTGGTCCCACTGCGCACGGTAGGTGCCCCTACACGAGCAGATCCATCTTCACGATTTACAAATGCGCCACGGCGATCACTTGCCGTCCGGTCATCCCGGCGTGGGCCTCGGCTCTTGGCAGATTGTGGCCGTCCGCCACGTTCTTCGAACGATTTGTTTTTGCTTGGCGGACGAGCACTGCGATCAGCATTTCCACCACGTGCATCTGGCCGACTGCGGCCTTCAGGCTCGACCCGAGGCTTGCGGCTACCACGGTCATCGTCTTTTCCGCGCGAAAACTTACTGTCACGAGAACCGCCTCTATCGTCTCTATTGACGAATGGTCTGTCTTCACGACGTCCACCACGGCGATCATCGTCACCTTCTTTACGTGGAACTGGCGTATCAATTATTTTGGTCCGACCATCGTCAAAAAACACCTTTGATTTTGGAGTTTCTTCTTCAGGCCACTTGTTTTCATATTTCTTGCGCACTGGCCGTACCGGACGATCAACGCGACCATGCGGTTTGCCGCGTACTGGCTTTTCGCCTTTTTTGGGCGGTCTTTTGTTTTCAACTGGCACAGAAGGCTCGTCAAAATCTACGCCAGCATCCTTGATCAGTTTAGCGCTGAGCTGATCTTTGATCACACGCGCTTTAATTGATTGGATTTCGCCTTCCTTCATCTCATTGAGCTGGAAGGGACCATATGACATGCGGATAAGACGGTTCACGTCCAACCCAAGCGCCGCAAGTACATTTTTGACTTCGCGGTTTTTGCCCTCTTTAAGCGAAACAATAATCCAAGCGTTTGCGCCTTGTTGGCGTTCCAGCTTTGCTTCGATCGGGCCATAGTGAACCTTATCAACGGTGATGCCGTCTTTAAGCTCATCCAACTTCTCTTGGGAAATGCGACCATGGGCGCGAACGCGGTATCTGCGGGTCCAGCCTGTGGATGGCAGTTCAAGAACGCGTTTAAGTCCGCCCTCGTTGGTGAGCAACAACAAGCCTTCTGTATTGATGTCCAACCGTCCGATGGTCAAAACGCGCGGCATGTCTGCTTTGTCGAACTCTTCGAACACGGTTGGTCGGCCGTCAGGATCGCTTTCGCTAACGACGAGGCCAACAGGCTTATAATAAGCCCACATACGTGTCGGCTCTTTTTTGGCCAACGGATTGCCATCAATCGAGATCCGATCTTTTTCGGTCACATTGTAGGCAGGTGTTTTGACGATTTTGCCGTTGACCGAAATGCGCCCTTCTTCGACCCATGTTTCAGCCATGCGGCGTGAACAATAGCCAGAACGGGCAATTACTTTGGCGATACGCTCGCCGTCACGCGATTTTTCAGGCGCGTTTTTTTTGTCAGTCGCCATCATTTGGCTCCGAAATGAGAAAGTCTGTTGGCGCGGTGTAGCGGTTTGTTAGTTGCCTTGCAATGCCGCACGTATCTCTGCGGGGCATAAAGCGCTGTCTAGCGGCACCAAATCGCCGTTTTCAGCCAAACAAATCAGATCGTCGCCATTCACTTTGGTGAAATAACGTTCTGGTGGCAAATAGAGCGGACGGTTTTTGCCGCTTGTGCGCGCTTTGGCATAGGCTTCACGCTGCTCGCGGAACCGACGCGAAATTTCTGACATTTCCTCAGGAGTAAATGCACGACCTTCTTTGCTCGCCGAATTCAGGTCAACCACACGAGCACCACGCAATAGGCGAATTTCGTTTGCGGTTAGCTTTTCCGTATCCAGCAGAACTTTGTCGCTATCCTCAGGCAATTGAGCCGAAGCGGTTCTTTTGGTTGGGATTGGCAAGAACTTTGCGTCTTTAGGCAAAACCAAAGGGGCGCGTTCCGACGTCACGTCATCTTTTTTAACTTTGGGGACAAGGCCAAGACCCTGGGCGGTGCTGGTCAGCACTTCGCGCTCGAAAGTCTCACCATCTTTAAAAGCATTAGTGCCTTCAACCGTGGTACATGCTGCTAGAGCTAAAAGTGAGACGCAAAGGCCCACAGTTCGCAAAGGGCGCGCTGCCGATTTCATCGACCAATTGATTTTCGAAAAACTCATGCGTTGCGTCCTTAACTCTAACTCACCCCGAACAATACCATCTGTCCGCACTTACCCCAAAGCCGCTAACGGTAGAATGGGGCAATTTTTAGGTTTCACTGCCTTTTGATGTGAACATATCCCACACTAACGCCGCAAGGCCAAGTGCAATTGCTACATCAGCAAGGTTAAAAATATACCAGTTATAGCCAAACGCGTGAAACGAAAAGAAATCCGCAACCGCGCCATAGATAAACCGATCAATGATATTGCCAACTGCGCCGCCAAGGGTAACAGCCAGTCCCCAGCGCACCAAATTGGAAGGCGATGTCGCCCACCAATAGGTAAGCCCGGCGCAAGCCAACAGCATTATACCGATCAGTCCCCAAGCTGGAATGGCGGCAAAAAGGCCATAGGAAATGCCGGGGTTCCACACCAAAACATAATCAAAGAACGGCGTTACGGTGATAAACTCACCGCCTTGCCATCCCAAAATTTTGATCATGTAAAACTTGTGGAGCTGGTCGATCAGCGCGGCCAAAACGAAGGCAAAAATCGATTTGTGTGCGAAATTTGCCTTCATTTCAATTATGCTCCAGCCAATTCACGCAATGCTTGTGCATCACGCAAGGTTACGTCCGGATAGTCTTTGTCTGTTCCGACTTCTGGCAAAACCTTCCAAGAGCGTTCGCACTTGTTGCCTTGCGCCTTTTTCGGCACAACAGAAACACCGGGCACATCGTCGAGGCGGAATGCGTCGGCTGGGCCTTCGTTCTGCAAAACGTTTACTTGGCTGGTAATGGCGATTTCAGCGGCATCTTGGCCATGCAATGCCACATAAAGATCTGCGTCAGCAATATAGATATCTGGTGCAGATTCCAAAGATGAACCAATGCGTTTTTCGCGGCGTTCGATTTCCAATGCACCGGTGACAACACGGCGTACTTTTCTGATCTTTTGCCATTTGGTTTCAAGATCATCATTCAACCAGCTTGCAGGAATTTCTGGGAATTGGCGCTTATGAACGGACGAGCCATCCTCTGGATTGCGCTCCAGCCATACCTCTTCCATCGTGAAGGCCATGATGGGCGCAAGCCACGCGGTCAAACAATCATAAAGCGTGTCGAGCAGCGTCAGCGAAGATTTGCGCACCACACTGGATTTCGGATCGCAGTAAAGCGCGTCTTTGCGAATGTCGAAATAGAACGCAGACAGGTCCGCCGTCATGAAGTTAAACAGCGTCGAGAACACCCGCTTAAAGTCATAATTCGAATAGGCGTCCCGCACTTCTTTGTCCAGCTGCGCAATCCGGTGCAACATATATTGCTCGAGTTCGGGCATGTCCGCAGCGTCAACTTTTTCAGCTTCATCAAAATGCGCAAGACTGCCCAGCAAAAAGCGCAATGTGTTGCGCATTTTGCGATAAGCATCGACCGTAGTTTTAAACGCTTCATCACTCACTCTTACATCTTGAGTATAGTCGATTGATGCAACCCATAGGCGAACAAGATCCGCGCCGAATTTCTTGATCAGGTCTTGGGGTGCTGTGATATTGCCTAATGACTTGGATTCTTTACGGCCATCTTTGTCCATTGTAAAACCGTTGGTGATCACGGTTTTAAACGGCGCAACACCACGCGTGCCGCAGGCTTCAAGCAAAGATGATTGGAACCAGCCCCGGTGCTGGTCTGAACCTTCTAAATAAACATCGGCTGGCCAGGCATGGTCTGCACGCTTTTCCAAAACAAAAGCGTGGGTTGAGCCGCTGTCAAACCAAACATCCAAAATGTCGGTGACCTTTTGCCATTTGGCGGGGTCATGATCATCGCCAAGGAAACGCTCGGCAGCGAATTCTTCAAACCAGGCATCCGCGCCTTCATTTTCGAAAGCGTCGGCAATGCGTTGGTTGACCGCCTCATCCTTGAGCACTTCGCCATCTTCATTGACAAAGACGCAAATTGGCACGCCCCAAGTGCGTTGGCGCGACAATACCCAATCAGGTCGTCCTTCAACCATTTTGCGCAAACGGTTTTGGCCCAATTCAGGCACAAAGCGTGTTTTATCGACCGCGTTCAATGCGCGGGAGCGCAATGTATCGCCCTCATCGCCAATGTCACGGTCCATATAAACGAACCATTGTGGGGTGTTGCGGAAGATAATCGGCTTTTTAGAGCGCCACGAATGCGGGTAAGAGTGTTTTACGCGGCCACGGGCAATCATATTGCTACGGGCTGCCAACTCAGTGATCACCTTTTGGTTGGCGTCGCCTTTTTTACCTTTATCGTCGATGATCCGCGCGCCTTCAAAGCCCGGCGCATCTTTGGTATAATAGCCGCCATCATCAACACAGAATGGGATACTTGGATCAATGCCCCGAGCTTCTAAAGCGATGGCGTTGTTCATCCAGATTTCAAAGTCATCTCGACCATGGCCGGGCGCCGTGTGAACAAATCCAGTTCCCGCCTCGTCGGTGACATGTTCGCCGTCCAGCAATGGCGTTGTGTGGTTGTATGCATCAACATGACCAGCAAGC
This sequence comes from Maritalea sp., assembly GCF_051251695.1. NCBI lineage: Bacteria > Pseudomonadati > Pseudomonadota > Alphaproteobacteria > Hyphomicrobiales > Devosiaceae > Maritalea > Maritalea sp. The sequence continues at coordinate 11,071 of NZ_JBPOEU010000022.1, forward strand.
GGATGCTCACATTCAACCGATGCTAAAACATCTGCAGGCACATCTGCGATCCGGTTGAAGGCATCAACCCGGCCTTTTGCAAACACGTCCGCGGCCAAGGCATCAGCTAGTACGAGTTTTTCACCGACATTGACCCAATTGTCTTCCGGCGCCTCAGTCACTTCATAAAGGCCGTAAGAAATGGCACTCGAATATGAAATTGCGCGGTTACATGGGATCGTCCACGGTGTGGTGGTCCAGATGGCAATTGCCGCATCAAGAAGTTGTTCGATCAACCCTTCTTGCGCCGATGTACCGCCAGCAGCCGAGACAGGGAACTTCACCCAAATCGCATCGCTTTCGTAATCGTGATATTCGATTTCAGCCTCCGCCAATGCGGTGCGTTCAACAACGGACCACATCACGGGCTTTGAGCCGCGATAAAGCTGGCCAGACATCGAAAATTTCATCAGTTCGCGCGCGATTTGTGCTTCGGCGTCATAGCTCATGGTGATGTATGGATCGTCCCAATCACCATTTACACCAAGGCGTTTGAACTCTTCGCGTTGCACGTCAACCCAACTATCGGCAAACTCGCGACATTCCTTGCGAAACTCGTTGACCGGCACTTCGTCTTTGTTTTTACCTTTGGCACGATATTTTTCCTCGATCTTCCATTCGATGGGCAGACCGTGGCAATCCCAACCCGGTGTGTACGCGGCGTTGAAGCCCTGCATTTGCATCGAACGAACGATAATATCTTTGAGGATTTTATTCAGCGCATGGCCGATGTGGATATTGCCGTTCGCATATGGAGGACCATCGTGCAGCGTGAACTTCTCTTTGTCTTTGGAAGTTTCGCGCAGCTCGCGGTATAGGTCCATATCTTGCCAACGCTTTAGCCAACCCGGCTCGCGCTTGGGTAATCCAGCGCGCATCGGAAAGTCGGTTTTTGGCAGATTGAGGGTCGACGAATAGTCTTTTTTTTCGGCAGGCTGGCCTGCGTCAGCATTATCTTGATGATCGGTCATTTTGTGATCAGATCCATATTTGGGAATTCGAATTGTTCGCCAGTTTGAAAGGGAAACATCTTGGTGAATTGTTTCCAGCGCATATATTGGCGAAAGTTGAAGTCATCCGACACTTCGTGCTGCGCATATTTGCGCCAGCTTACGAAGGCCGGCTGGTAATTCGCGGTATGGGATAAAACGCCCCACTAGCTATAGAGCGCAGCTTGGTGCGCGCATCATTATAGCCAAAGCTAATTTTGAACGTGGGGTTCATTTGCTTGAAAACTCTATTTCGGTCACTTCGAATAATGCAAAATTCGGGTTAAAGTCAACAATTCCTTGGTTAACTAGGCACGCGGAGCGGAGAAAAAGCCCAGTGCGTCGTCCAACAAAGAGATAGCCTGCTCGTTCGCCAGATTGGCTTTAGCTTCGATACTATCTTGGTCCATCGCTGCGATCAGTTCGTCAATACCATCAAAATTTTTCTCGCCGCGTAGATATTTGGTCATCGCCACTTCTAACTTGTCGCCATAAATTTCGCCGCTAAAGCCAAATATGTGGGTTTCAAAAAGCGCTTTGCCATTGTCAAACATTGGGCGGCGGCCATAGGCGGCAACACCGTCGTACCGTTTGCCATTATGCAGCACCCGAACCGCATAAACCCCTAGTTTCAAACCTTCAAACGGCGACAGGCTAATGTTGGCCGTTGGGTAGCCCAATTCCCGGCCCCGTTTATCGCCGTGACTGACCTCACCGGTGATGAAGAAATGATAGCCCAGCAAACTGTTGGCCAAAGGCACATCGCCGTCGCGCAACGCATCCCGCACGCGAGAGGAAGACACAGGTATTTGATGATCATCTAGCATTTGGCAGATTTTGACTTCAAACCCATGGTCCTGACCAGATTTGGCCAAAAAATCAGGCGTGCCAGCGCGTTTTCTCCCAAAATGGAAATCTGCGCCAACTGCAACAGCACTTACGCCGATAGAATCAACCAAGAAGTCCGCCACGAACTCTTCTGCTGTTTTGCCGGCCAAGTCTTTAGTGAATGGCAGCACAACAATTCCATCAAACCCAAGCGCTTCAACAAGCCGCGCTTTTTGATCGCGCTCGGTTAGCCGAAACATAAAAGGTTTTTCAGCAAACACATCGCGAGGATGGGGCTCAAACGTCAGCACAAGCGCAGGTTTTCCTAGCGCTTTAGCTTTGTTCCTTGCCGCTTCAAACACCGATTGATGCCCAAGGTGGCAGCCATCAAAATTGCCGATCGCGATGGTCGCGCCGCGCAAATGTGCAGGGAACTGAGAAAGGTCCTCAATAATTGAAAACGCCATAGTTGCGCTGATCCTTTTTGCCTTCACAGGCAGACATTTCAAATGTTGCGCTGCAACCTGCCCTTTTGTGTGAATTTTTGCAAGCGCGAGATTGGCCGAAACCGCGCTGAACTCATCTATGTAGTTTCACGCAAGGGTTGGTTTACATCCGTTTCAGGGCAACCTTGTATGCTTTGCGTAGTTCGTGTTGGAAAAAGGTATTGAGGACCAACCATGGAGTTAAATAAAAACATGCGTATTCTGATCGTTGATGACTATGCGACGATGCTTAGAATTTTGCGCAATTTGCTAAAACAACTTGGCTTTGAAGATGTGCATGAGGCTTCCGACGGCCAAGCGGCATTAAAACAGTTTGAAAATAACACATATGATTTGGTTATTTCAGATTGGAACATGGAGCCGATGACGGGATTTGATTTGTTGCGCGCCGTGCGCTCAAATCCAGAAACCGCCGAAACAAAATTCATCATGATCACCGCCGAAAGCGCCACAGAAAATGTGATTGCGGCCAAACGCGCAGGGGTCAATAACTACATTATCAAGCCATTTACATCAGAGATTTTGATGGGCAAAATCGAGGCTGTCTTCCAGCAAAGGGTGGCTTAAATGAACCATGCACCCGTAAAAGCTGATCCCATTCCAGATCACAACGCATCCTTGGACACGGTAGAAGAAAACCCAATTCCGCTGCGCGAAGTTATCGCCATGGCGGAAAAGGTAACCTCAGCGCTTAAACCGCTTGTGCGTAGCCTTGATAAATCGATGTATCGCGAACTCAAAGATATGCTTGATTCAATTGAGGAATTACGCGGCGATCTGTCTAAAGTCGGTGCCGACGATATCTTCTCCCGACGCATTCCTGAAATGGGTCGCGAATTATCTGCCATTGTTTCGGCCACCGAAGTGGCGACGAATACAATTATGAACATTGCAGAAAAAGTCGTTGAGGCAGACAAGTCGGACCCGGCGGCCTATGCCAAATCGGTTGAACAGCACATGATGGCCATTTTTGAGGCCTGCACGTTTCAGGATTTAACAGGTCAGCGCGTGACGAGGGTCATTCAAACCGTTGAAGTCATTGAACAGCGGATCGAATTATTGTGCCATATGATCGAGAGCAACCAAATCACCACCGTCGCATCAACGGTCAGCGACAGCGAAAAACGCAATCAATCTCGTTTGGTCCGAGGCCCGGCAAATGAGGGCGAAGGCATCAACCAAGATACAGTTGACGCGATGTTCTAACGCTTAAAAATCCTCACCATTCCAAAAATGGGCTATATCCCATGCTATTGGCACCTGTTGGCGCCAATAGTTTTTCGATTTCAGCTTCGTCGGGCGCATTCAACTCACCCAACTCATGGGCGTGAATTGAGCCGGAAATGAATAAAAATCCCGCGCCAATTTTTGCTGCGCCAGTAGCATCCGTGCGCGCACTGTCCCCAATTGCTATAACTTTTTGATCTTTTAAATCAATGCCACGGGTTTGAAGTGCCAATTGAGCGGCTTTTTCATAGATCGGGGGGAATGGTTTTCCTGCCATAATAACGTCGCCACCCACCTCTTCGTAAAGGTCTGCCAATGCGCCGCCGCAATAAATGAGCTGGTCGCCAATTTCCACGAATTTGTCTGGGTTGGCGCAGATGAAGGGCAGCGAACGGGTTTTCCAGTCCTGTATTTCGGATGTGTAGTCTTCAGGCGTGCGGCCATATTCCAAGTCCGAGCAAACAATGGCATCGGCCTGATCCAATGGCCCAAATTTAACGTCTATGCCGTCAAACAAACCATCGTCACTTTGTGGGCCCAATCGATAAATGGTCTTGCCTTGGTACGTTGCGATTAGATCGCGGGTCACTTCCCCAGAACTCACCAGCGCATCAAACGCATCTTGTGGCACACCCATGGCCAGCAGTTCGGTTACAATTTCATTTGAGGGCCGTGGCGCATTGGTCACCAAGATCACAGCAGCCCCAGAGCGGCGAAAATTTTGCAATGCCTTAACTGCGGATTGATGCACGCGCTCCCCATTATGGAGCACGCCCCAAACATCGCAAAAAGCGACATTAAACATATCGCTAAGGGCGCTCAAACCGCACCGTTCGATAGACGTTGTCATGTATTTCGTGCCTTTATTGGAATTATCGAGCAGCGCGACGGCCGGAACTCTTTTCGCCCGTTAGATCGGGCCGAACCGGAGAAGCGGCTGCAATATGGCGGCCTTGCGCTAGCGGAATTTTATCATCCAACAATTCAAGAACTTGATCCTCACTGGTGACGTTGCTCATGATCAGCCCGATGCCGAACCGTTCGACATAGTCAGCCAAGTCAGCCCGATGGAAATCGGTATAATTCAGCGGGTCTTCAATAAACCTAGCCGCATCGGCTTTTACGTACCGAACCCCACGCTCTGACAATTGTTGAAAACTCAGACGTAGAGACCGCACATTTTCAAGACAAATCCCTGCCCCGTTTTTCACCAACTCCGCAAGCGATTGCCGCTCGGCACTGTTTAAAGACTCATAAAGTGATTCAGGCATTTGCAGAACCAAACTTACCGCCACAGCGCGGTTAGTGGTCAAAGTTGCGCTGATGCTATCACAAGCTTGTTGATCGCTTAAAAGTGCTTTTGACGATGGCACAAACAGGGTTGTGGGTTCACCCGTCATATTTGATCGGTGGATGATATTTGTTGCCTGGCGCAGCAAGAATTGCTCAAGCTCCGAAATGGTGCCGGTTTGATCTTCATAATGCAGAAAATCCTCGGCGTGGTGCAAAACACCATCGTCCGTATAAAGCTTAGGCATAAGCTCGTAACCCAAGGTGCGGCGTTGCGGCAGCGTCACGATGGGTTGCAAATATTGTTCAATTTGATTGTTTGCCAAGGCGTATTTCACGGTATCAATCGAAATTGCCGGCTGGTCGCCATGAACAACCTCAAACCCGCCGCTTCCAGTTTCGGAAGAATTTTGCGTTTTTGCTGGCGCTGCATTTACCGACTGAGCCGGTTTGGATTGCAGTTCTTCCATTTCAGCAACAGCTTCGGCCAATTGGCGAACAACGGTTCCTAAAACAGAAACATCTGCTTCCAAATCATCCGCACGGTCCTTCATGTTCAGGCTAGAAAGAAACGAAACCTGATCACTCACCAGCTCAGTTGTCTTAGCAATCGTTGAAAGCTGTCGGGCAATTTCTTCTGTTTGCTGCGCCAGATAAGTCTCTGTGCGTCGGCGAAAAAGAGCTTCAACAAGGACAAAACTGGCCAGAAACGCGACAATCGTGACCAAAAAGGCCTCAATAAGCGTGAAGCCCAAAGCAAAGTAGGCCGTAACGCCAATGCTTAGGCATGCAACTGCCACAAAAAACAAAACGATCGCACGCAAGACTGTTCATTCCCTTATCAACGAGAATCCGTTGGTTACACTCATAGCATCTCCAACCAAAGGTTCAAAGAGCCCCAATACGGCGATGTGAATAACCCTAAAACCAATATATTTTCGATTATGGGTCAGTTGCACACACTTTGTTTACTCTATTTGGCAATTATTGGCACAAGCAAGAATGCTAAACGAAGACCCAGAATGGGAGAAATGCCATAATGCCTGTTGCAAATGGCTTGTCGTGTCCTACTCAAGTGCTTGTTGTTGATCGTGACAATGTTGTTGCCAACAGCTGCAGCGCACACCTTTCAAAACAATGGGGAGACGATGCGACGTGCGCGCACGTGCTAGACGGTTGCTCAGCCCTGAGTGCATTGAAAGCCGCCGAATTCGATATCGTCATTTGTGATTTCTCTTCCATCTCCGATTTAGATCCCAATACAGAAGCCGCTCTTTTGCGCCTGACCAGTCACGCGCCAAGTTCGCTTGTGCTTGCTTTGTCTGACGGTGGATCTGTCTCAATGGCCGTTGCCGCTATGCGATCTGGTGCGCACGACTATTTTGCAAAACCTGTTTCTGCCAACATGTTGTTTGAACGTTTGGAAGAGCTGTCCGTGCGGCACGGCAAACGTCGTCAATTCGCTCAACCTAAATCGACCAGCGAAGATTTGGATTTTGAAGGCTTTGTAGGCGCTTCGGCCCAGATGCAGGTGATTTACGAACAAATTGGGCGCATTGCGCCATCTGCTGCACCCGTTTTCATCACCGGTGAAAGTGGCACTGGAAAAGAAATCTGTGCAGAAGCACTACATGCCCGCTCTCCCCGATCAGAGGGTCGCTTTGTGGCCATCAATTGCGGTGCAATTCCGCGCGACCTGATGGAAACTGAACTATTTGGTGTCGTAAGAGGCGCGTTTACCGGCGCAATGGAAGACCGTGAAGGCGCAGCCGAGCTTGCAAGCAACGGCACGTTGTTCTTGGACGAAATTGGCGAACTAGACCTCAGCTTACAAGCCAAATTGCTGCGGTTTTTACAAACGGGTTCTATTAACCGGGTTGGCGAAGCAATGCCCCGCGATTTGGACGTGCGCATTATTTGCGCCACCAACCGCAATCCCATGCAATTAATCGCAGACAAACAATTCCGCGAGGATTTGTTTTATCGCTTGCACGTATTGCCCATCCACTTGCCACCGCTGCGGCAACGCCCTGCAGACATTATGCCAATTGCTGAGAATTTCTTGCGCCTATATGCCAAGGAAGAAGGCAAAAACTTTGTTGGATTTGATCGCGATACCGCTGATCAGTTCATGTCTCGCGAATGGCCGGGCAATGTACGGCAAATTCAAAATCTCATTCGCCGCATTGTCGTTATGCATGAAGGCGAGTTGGTGACTTCTCGTATGGCACGCCTTGCCGATGTTGAAGCAAATTCAGGCCCAACTTCTATGCCAGCGCCTGTGCCCAACACCCATATTCCCAACCGTCATGCCCAGAACGCGGTTGCCCAAATGCAGCCTCTTTGGCGGCAGGAACAAAAAATCATTGAGGATGCCCTTACAGCATTTAGCGGCAATATTTCGCAGGCCGCCGCCGCGTTGGAAATTAGCCCCTCAACGATTTACAGGAAAAAGCAGTCTTGGGAAAAGCTAGAAGCCCAAGAACGAAACGCTGCCTAATTTTGCATGTCCAGCAAACTTGAACTTTCCTTCACGTCCGCAACTTCGGATGATTTGGAGCGCCTGATCGCGCTTCGGCTAGAAGCGATGCGGCCCAGCCTAGAGCATTTGGGCCGATTTAACCCGGAACGCGCACGTCAGCGTTTCGTGAATGAATTTCAGCCTGAATGCACAGTGCTGGTCTTCACCAACAACGATTTGGTCGGCTGTTACGCGCTCATTCCGAAAGACAGTGCGCTCTATCTCGGCCACTTTTATGTACAGCCCCAATATCAAGGGCAAGGCATTGGACGCGTTATGATGGAACGGATTATAACTCTTGCTGAAACAGACAAAAAAGACATGTCACTAATCGTTCTAAATGAGAGCCCTGCGCACAGATTTTACGAGAGCTATGGCTTTATCGTCACCAGCTCAGACGAAGTGGAAACACATATGATGCGAAAACATGTGGCTAATCGCTGAATTCCACAGACAAATTTTCAAATCGAATTTGAACACCGCTTTTGCTTTCAAGCCGTATTTGGGATTTTCGCAGCCCCACCGCCCAATTGCGTTCCGGCACAAACTCAAACTCTTGCTTCCAGCCCGACAACGAAATGGTACCCACCAAAGTGTCATCCAGCCATAAATCAACTGTTTCTTGGGTTGAGGCCGGATCGCGTTCTATGGTGCCACTCAGCTTAGACATTTGAGTACGCGGCAAAGCGGTCAGTTCGACTGTAGGGCTGCCTATGGAAAGAATCTCACGGTTGGTAAGCAAGTTCTTTGCTTTGAATATGCGCACCGGCGGCATGGCGGCAAAACCGTTGCGCATGATCTGAACATCGCCAACCCGTTCGATTTTTTCAAACACATTGGAAAGTGTGCCGATTATCGTTTCGTCTGAGTGCCAAACAGCCGCGATATAAGCATCCGATCCGGCATGGTCGAGCAGATCAATATTAAAGGCGATATTGCGCGGGTCGTCAGCTAGACACGCGATTGGTTTGCGCCCACGAACGACGTTGTCGATCTGGCCACATTCGATCCAGAAAAAGCCTGCAACAAACGTATTTTGCGCGTCATAGACGCCTTCCGTTTCAAAATACTGATCAAGTTCTTGCCATTGCAATGCGCCGCTGGTGGGGTCTTCTCCAGGTGGGAAATAGTCCCTCGCCCAGCCAGTCACCGTGTGGGTTATCAACACACTCATGACCAACGTGCTCAATAATGCACCGATCACGAGCCACGCGATAACAACAATCCGAACCTTGTCAAAAGCAATCGCCGCAGCAGCGCCCAAAATGGGGAACAACATCATGTAACCCGGTGCTTGCCAATGGAAATGAAATTGCGCATTTGACCATGCGGCAACGGCAGTGAAAAACAGAATTGGCCCGTGGGCAAGCATGAGAAAGAAAAAGCTCATGCCATTTGGGGTGCCTGCGGGATAGATACCCGTTGGACCCTTGAAAAGGGTACGCAATCCAACCCAAAGGGCCGGCAATGCAATCCATGGCGTTATATAGATCAGCTGGCCGCCGATCATGCGCAAAAGCCAATCAAGGTGAAACGCTTCGCCAAATGCACGGCTGCCCTGAAACACAAAAGACGCCATGTCGTTTTGCATGTTCCAAATGAGCACAGGCAAAGAAATGATCGCCGCGATTAACACCGCCAAATAGGGTCCGGGGTGCAGCAACCATTTTCGCGCATCTTTGTTGAACAGAATAAACAACCCTGCCCCATAGATCAAAAATACCGCGTGATATTTTGTCATAAAGGTCAGGCCGACCCAAATGCCAACAAGTATCCAGCTTCGCAACGGCGTTCGTTTCTGCGGGCCGAAAAAGATGTCCATCAACAGCCAAACGACGACAAGCCAAGTTAGTGTCAGCGGCGCTTCCGGCTGCATCCATGATCCAATGGAGAGCGTGAATAATATCGGGATGTTGGCAATGATGGCGGTGAACAGACCGGCGCGTTCAGAATGTAGTCTCGCGCCGATGCGATAAAACATCCAAGTGGCGGCGGAAAATGTCAAAATGAAAGGCAGGCGTAGGATCACCGGCGCTTCGCTGCCGGTTAGGGTTTTGGTCAGCCAGATGATCCAAATAAAAATCGGAGGCTGATCGAAATATCCAAGGTGTAGTTGGCGGGCTGAACTGAGATAATAAGCTTCGCCAATAACCAGATCAATCGACCACGCACCCCACACCCGATAAAGGGTGGTGAGTATGATGAGCCAAATAACAGCAGTGCGAATTTGTCCGCTAGAGGCGCTGAGACGGTGCCGCAATTGCGTCTCAAACTCACTCATTATTTAACACGCCAAGTGAAGATGCGGGTCATTGCATAGTTGAACACCATTGAAATGATGATGCCTGCAATAGCCGCTAAATAAAACAGCGAGTTCTGCTCATAGATGAATGTCGAAATAGAAACATTTGCGATCGCAGGAAAGGCACAAACAGCAATAAAACTGAGCATACCTTGCCAATATTTAAAGCCACGCAGTCGCTGGTTGGCGTAGGTCAGAATATTGTTGAGATGGAAATTCGATATCATCGCCACAAGTGTTGCTAACAATTGAGCATTGGTGAAGTTGAACGCCATTCGCTCAGCCGCAAACGTTAGCGTCGCCAAATGCACAACCACGCCAACTGCGCCGACCGCAGCAAAAAGTATGAAACTAACAGGCAACAATCCACCCATTATTTTTGAAAGTGCTAATCCCAAAAACTGTGCGGCGACCAACGGACTCATTTTGCTCTCACCATCATGACGTGCTCGAAACTTGAAACCCACCTCACCAATATCCAACGGTTTACCCATGTTGCGGGCTGTAGCGATAATATCGAGTAGGATTTTAAACCCCTCACTCGAAAGCTTTGGCACCACTTGTTCAAACCGCTCACGCTTAAGCATAAAAAAGCCGGTCATCGGGTCTGAAATTTTTGCGCCCGTGATCAGGTTCGCGATCCAATTCGCAACGTTCGATCCCATCTCGCGGAATTTGCTCAGTCCCTCTTCGGCGGTTTGTCCGCCATAAAAGCGAGAGGCGAGCACAAGGTCTTTGCCTGCGCTGACCATTTCAAACATTTTTGGCAAAACAGTTTCATCATGCTGGAGATCGCCATCCATAACTGCAACGATTGGAGCCGTGCTTGAAGCCATGCCTTCAATGCAAGCTGACGACAATCCACGTCGGCCGATACGCTTAATGCAATGAACATTGGGTTTTGATTGTCCGAGCTCCTTGACGACGTCAGCCGTTCCGTCAGGGCTGTTATCATCGACGAAAGTAATCTCCCAATCGATGTCGACCAAAACGGCATCTAGCTTTTCGACCAACACGACAACATTGCCTGCTTCATTGTAAGTGGGCACCACCAGAGAAAGCTGTGGTGGCTTGTTTGCGCTCATTTGGCCAGCATCGGCTTTTGCTTTGATATCCATTGCATTCTCTTACTCGCGCTATCGCGCTTTTTGTCTCTGACAATTGTTGGCGAAAGGCTTACGCAACTGTACGCAAAAAGGCAAATATTCAAATGAGTTGGCATTCATTTGAGCCCTTTATCCCCTGACAGTAAACAAGCACATTCGAATATCATCCTACAAATTGGCCAATTTTGATGCAGAGCCAAAACAAAAATAAGGCACTTATCCTTGACTCTGCATAGTGGGCTTACTATCTGTGTGGCGTTGGTTGTTAGCACTCACCTACCAAGAGTGCTAATGGCCTTTGTTTTTTGAAACTAAATGTAAATTGAGGGAACTAGCATGAGCTTCCGTCCACTTCACGACCGTGTAGTCGTTCGTCGTGTCGATTCTGAAGAAAAAACTTCAGGCGGCATCATTATTCCAGATACAGCAAAAGAAAAGCCTTCTGAAGGCGTTATCGTTTCTGTTGGCCCAGGCGCCCGCGACGAAGATGGCAAATACATCACACCAGATGTTAAAGCCGACGACCGCGTGCTTTTCGGCAAATGGTCTGGCACTGAAGTCAAGATCGACGGCGAAGACCTGTTGATCATGAAAGAAAGCGACATCATGGGCATCATCGAAGGCTAAGTCTAGCTTTGCTAAATCTAGCATTCGTTTTACCCCATTTTTGATAAGTTCTAAGGAGCAAACATTATGTCTGCTAAAGAAGTAAAATTCGGCACCGATGCCCGCGACAAGATGCTAAACGGCGTCAACATCCTTGCAAATGCTGTTAAAGTTACATTGGGCCCAAAAGGTCGTAATGTTGTTATCGACAAATCATTCGGCGCACCACGCATCACCAAAGATGGTGTTTCTGTTGCTAAAGAAATCGATTTGGAAGACAAGTTTGAAAATATGGGCGCGCAAATGGTGCGTTCTGTGGCTTCAAAAACCAACGACGTTGCTGGTGACGGCACAACAACTGCTACAGTTTTGGCGCAGTCTATCGTTGTTGAAGGCGTAAAATTGGTTGCCGCTGGCATGAATCCTATGGATTTGAAGCGCGGTATCGATTTGGCTGTAACTGAAGTTATTGCCAACCTTGCTAACGCCAAGAAAAACATCTCCACAAGCGAAGAAGTTGCCCAAGTGGGTACGATCTCTGCAAATGGTGAAGCGTTCATCGGCGAAGAAATTGCACGCGCAATGGAAAAAGTCGGCAATGAAGGCGTTATCACAGTTGAAGAAGCTAAAACGTCAGAAACAACTGTTGATGTTGTTGAAGGCATGCAGTTCGACCGTGGTTACCTTTCACCATATTTCGCAACCAACACTGAGAAGATGACTGCAGAACTTGAAGATCCATACATCTTGTTGTTCGAGAAAAAACTCTCAAACCTACAAGCCATGTTGCCGATCCTTGAAGCTGTTGTTCAGTCTTCACGTCCATTGTTGATCATTGCAGAAGATGTTGAAGGCGAAGCGCTTGCAACATTGGTTGTGAACCGTTTGCGTGGCGGCCTTAAAGTTGCTGCGGTTAAAGCGCCTGGCTTTGGTGATCGTCGTAAAGCAATGCTTGAAGACATCGCGATTTTGACTGGTGGTCAAGTGATCTCAGAAGATCTTGGCATCAAACTTGAAACTGTAACTTTGGATATGCTCGGCACTGCAAAGAAAGTCGACATCACTAAAGAAACAACAACAATCATTGATGGTGCTGGTTCTAAAGACGACATAGAAGGTCGTGTTGGTCAGATCAAAGCGCAAATCGAAGACACTTCTTCTGATTATGATCGTGAAAAACTTCAAGAGCGTTTGGCTAAACTTGCTGGCGGCGTTGCTGTTATCAAAGTTGGCGGCGCAACCGAAGTTGAAGTTAAAGAACGCAAAGACCGTGTTGACGATGCATTGAACGCAACACGCGCTGCGGTTGAAGAAGGCATTGTTGCTGGCGGTGGCGTTGCTCTACTTCGTGCTTCATCTGCTTTGACTGTTAAAGGCGTAAATGCTGATCAGGACGCGGGCATCAAAATTGTTCAGCGTGCTCTTCAAGCTCCAATTCGCCAAATCGCAACAAACTCAGGCGACGAAGCTTCAGTTGTTGTTGGTAAAGTTCTGGAAAATTCTTCCGAAACTTACGGCTACAACGCGCAAACATCTGAGTATGGCGACATGATTTCAATGGGCATCATCGATCCTGTTAAAGTTGTGCGTACAGCTCTTCAAGATGCAGCGTCTGTATCTTCACTGTTGATCACGACAGAAGCTATGGTTGCAGAACTTCCTGCTCCTGCTGCTCCTGCTGGTGGCGGCGCACCTGATATGGGTGGCATGGGCGGTATGGGTGGTATGGGCTTCTAAGCTCACCCCTCAAACGTTTATAGAATTAAGGGCGGTCTTCGGATCGCCCTTTTTTTTTGTTTGAAGGTACGAATTGACCGAGGGTTGTTGTTGCATCCCGAGCATCTTTCGCGCCGCCGTTGGTCGCTCCGCTCGGCATTTTTTGGCGCTCACGCCGCGCACGCTGGCCCGGCACCTAGCTTTTTTTCGCGCCGCCGTCGCGCTACGCGCTTCCCCGGCACCCAGCTTTTTTTCATGCCGCCGTTGGTCGCTACGCGCTTCCCCGGCACCCCCGCCAATTGGTGCCCAACACAAGTTCTGAACAAGCGAGAAGAAAGACGGACGAAACAACTCATTGTTGAGGACCCCGGCCAACTTTTTGGCCGCTCCCGCGCAGGTGCAACAAATCTCATAGGGCGGTTTTAGCGCGTCATGCTATTTGCGGTGCGCCCCGTGAGCGAGAACAAACTGCGCCAAGCGTTCAAGCGGCGCGAGCCTTGAGGCAAAATAAAACACCTCTCCAAGCCGTCATTCCCGCGAAGGCGGGAATCCAGACAGGAACATCGACAAGCACAAGCACTGCAGCTCTTGGACATTCACACCTGGATCCCCGCCTTCGCGGGGATGACGTCAGAACGCACCATTCGCCACGTTCCCTCCGCGCTGTCCCGCACTTGATGCGGGACCTCGTCTCCCTCCCCCTCGTGGGGAGGGATTTAGGGTGGGGGCAAAGCGCAAAAACAATTCCCCGGCCCTCATCCTGTTCCCAAGCCCTCATCCTGTTCCCAAGCCCTCATCCTGTTCCCAAGTCCTCATCCTGTTCCCAAGTCCTCATCCTGAGCCTGTCGAAGGATGAAACCGCTGCGCACCACATTCATGGTTCGACAAGCACAAGCACTGCAGCTCTTGGACATTCACACCTGGATCCCCGCCTTCGCGGGGATGACGTCAGAATGCACCATTCGCCACATGCCCTCCCCAAGCCGTCCCGCACTTGATGCGGGGCCTAGTTTCCCTCCCCCTCGTGGGGAGGGATTGAGGGTGGGGGTAAAGCGCAAAAACAATTCCCCCGCCCTCATCCTGTTACCAAGCCCTCATCCTGAGCCTGTCGAAGGATGAAACACAGCGCACCACATTCATGGTTCGACAAGCTCACCATGAGGGTTGTGGTTTCGGTAAACACCCCACAAGCCTACACCCTTAGTCACCCTCGCGCTCGACACGAGGGTCCATAGTGAGACGTCAAAGAGAGAAAGCCAAATCGTCTTGGCAGGTTCATGAACCGATCGAATTACATCATTTCGGCTGACATCAGCCGCTACAGGTGGAGTTTCGACACCCCGGGGTCAGCTTGTGGCTGACCTTGAAAGCGACCTTAATCTGATTTGCTAATTATGTGTAGGGGGAGATCAAACGCGCAGGCATGCGCCGCAAGATATACGTAATTTTACCACATTAAGTACGCTCAAAAGACGAAAAGCTAAAATTATGCCCGGGTCGTCATCCACGCGCAGGCGGAAATCCAAGCACATTTGATAATGTAGGATTGCAGTTGTCCTCATTCACGTCAGTATGGGTAATACTATTGGAAGCAAAATGCGTGGTGCGACCGCAGCTCCGACTTGTATGATCTCAGGATCAATTTTCATGGACCTAGATCCATGAAAATCTCTATTCGATAACCAATAAATACAGAATTTAGTTGTCCTAAGTGTCATTATATGCAAAAAAAATGCAAAAAACTACGTCAAGTTAGGATCAAGCTATGCTTGTTCAATTCTCAGCTTCAAATTTTCGATCCATCGGCGAAAAGGTAACTTTTTCCACAGCCGCAAGTTCTTCCGCTGCAAAACGTGAAGAAATCTCATTCGCTACTGGAAACTCACATGCTCCCAATCTAGTAAAAAGCGCCGTTATTCTAGGTGCCAACGCATCAGGAAAATCTTCTTTGCTAATTGCAATGAAGTTTTTCCGTTGGTTTGTTGGCTCGTCATTCAATGAGATTTCAAGTGGCGATAAAATTAAGTTTGAAAAAAACTCACTTGTTTCGGGACTCCGAGATGAGCCAAGTGAATTCGAAGCTACTTTCATACATGATGACGAACTCTTTCAATATGGCTTTCGATTGGACAACGAACGAGTCCACGAAGAATGGCTATTTGCTCGACATTCAAAGCACGGTAGTAGAATGCGAACAATTTTTCATCGCGCCCTCGTTGAGGCTGATGAAGACAAATATGAATGGGAAATCAACGAAACTCAAGTTCCTGGAAAACGGGAAACGTGGAAAGAATCTACCCGCTCTAACGCTCTATTTCTTTCTGTTGCGGTGCAACTAAACTCAGCATCTCTAGTGAAGCCATTCAACTGGATCCGCAATAATCTTCACATTATCAGCACAAATGATCGTTTCGATGAGGACTTTACGGCGATGGCGCTTAAAGATAGTGAATCGAGAGAAAAAGTCATAAAGTTGATGTCAGCTCTTGACCTCAAAATCGGAGGGTTCCGCGTCGAAACGGAGAAGCGAGCATTGCCAGAAGAGTTCTCAGAGCTCTTTTCACCTAATGCAATTGAACAGATTCAATCCGACATGGAAGGAGAACTCGACTACCGTGTATACGCACAACATAGGGACGACAATGACAAGATAGTTGAGATCGGGTTGAAACGAGAATCTGATGGTACTCAAGCCATTTTTGGCGTTGCTGGCCCGATCTTTGACGTCTTGGAGAACGGCTACACACTCGTAATTGATGAATTGAGCAACAGCCTCCATCCAATGGCACTACGGGCACTAGTCAAGATTTTTCATGACGTTTCACTTAACAAAAACGGGGCGCAGCTAATTTTCACCAGCCACGAAACGTCCATTATTTCCAACGACCTTTTGCACCGAGATCAAATCTGGTTCATTGAACGGTCCGATGGAATTTCCTCAGTATTGACACCATTGTCCGACTACAATGTACGTGATGTACTTGCATATGAGCGAGCATATCTTGGCGGCAAGTTTGGCGCGATACCCAACGTTTCCAAATTTGGTTATCAGAGGTTAGACCATGGCTTCGAGGAGTGACAAGTTACATCAAAGAAGAAAAGCTCTTTCCAAATCTGACTTGGGCAGAAAAACGCCGACAAGAGAACCAAACAAGCGAATTCTCATTGTATCAGAGGGCAAGGCAACGGAACCCAACTACTTCGAAGCATTTAGGGTGTTTGCCAAATTGGTAAATGTGGACGTCGACGTTTGCGGCAAAGAATGCAATTCTGCGCCCATATCCGTAGTCGATTTTGCAGAAAAAAAGGCAAATGGAGCGGGTCACTTCAACTCAGGCGGGTACGATAATGTTTATTGTGTATTTGATCGAGATACCCACGAGACTTTTGAAAAAGCGATTAGCAAGGTGTATTCGCTAAACAAATCTAACAAGTTTCTTGCAGGCAAAATCGAAGCGGTGGTTTCTTATCCATGTTTTGAGGTTTGGATATTGTTTCATTTTGTCTATACTCGCTCGCCATTCGCACCTGTCGGAAGCCGCTCAGCTGCTGATATGGTATCATCTGCACTCAGGGACGCGACCCCAATTTTCCATGGATATGAAAAAGCGATTTCAACATCACAATGCGCTAGACTCTTCTCCTTATTCGACACGGCAGTAAAGAATGCAGAAAATGCCAACTCCGACAAAGCGCTAACGGGAGAAGCTAACCCATCGACTTCAATTCACGAAATGCTTAAGAAAATCATGTCTGCAAACAAAGGAACTTAACGACAAAAAATTGGATAATCGCGGAACAACTAGTTTGTTTCCAATGTATTCGATATCGAACGTTCCCAAAAAACCTTATCCCCGCCCCCACCAACCTATGCCATCATGCCCCCATCTTTCATTCAACCACGCAGCTTGCCGACGGGCAGGAAGTGGCCGGGTTGGCATACTGACATTTTGTCGGACCAGCCTGTTGAAAGACGGTGATGGGTTGCAAGACGTTTGCGGCTTGGCGCCTTTAACACCATATGTCCTGCCAGACACCGAAGGCAGCCATAAGTCATTGGGCGGCAAGTTGAAGCCGTTCTTGGAATTTTACCTCGCTTGCTCTGCATTCATGTTGAGCACCAATTGGCGGGGGTGCCGGGGTAATGAGCGCAGCGAATGACGGCGGCGTGAAAAAACTCCAGCGTGCCGGGGAAGCAGCCGAAAGGCTGCGACGGCGGCTCAAAAAACTCCAAATGACCGTTCAACGGGTCACGATGCAGGTTAAGGGATAAAAGGGTTTAGCACCCTGGGGCAGTTGGGGTTAAAGGACCACATCATCACATGCGAGGTCATTATGGTCTCATTTGAACATTTTTCGCGCATAACGAGACAATAAAGACCTCGCATGCTGCATATATTACATTGCCGCCGTCGCGCCCGTTGGTCGCTGCGCTCCACATTTTATGGCGCTCACGCCGCGCAGCAGTTTTTTTTTGCGCTCACGCCGCGCAGGCTGACCCCGGCACCCCCGCCGGTTATATTGCCGCCGACCCACGGGCCGGTCGCACCGGCGGCACCCCCGCCGGGAACCGCCTGTCGCCAATGCGATGTTGGTGGTGTTTGTTGTGGGAAAATTTTTGCGCCGTCCGCTCATTTTTTGCGCCGCCGTCACGAACTATGTTCGCTTCCCCGGCACCCCCGCCTTTGGACGCAAATTTCACCTCAACGCCATATTATCTCTTCTTCAATGTGAATAAACTGCGAAATGACGCTATTCAGCTGTGGATTGAATTTATAAATAAATGGTAAGTCAGTCTCTTACAGAGTCAGAAACCAAGGTCGTTTTGAACGTGCAGCCAGAATCATTTTTCTCATTCGATCCATATCATGTCGCGTTAGCCGTGGTTGGTGCCATCGTCATTCTTGCCCGCTGGTTGCCACGCCTGTTTTCTGACCGTGAACCAGCGTCTGCGCCGCTTATGATCTTGTTCGGGGCGGCTGCGGTTTTGCTTATTCCTGATTTGCCCACCCTGCCGGACCCGCGCCAGACGCCGCGCCCATGGGAGCTATTGAGCGAACTTACCGTAATTATCGCCCTGTTCGGGGCGGGTATGCGCATCGACAAGCTCAAGCCGTGGCGCCGCTGGCGGCTGACCATGCGCATGTTGGTTATCGCCATGCCGCTGACGATTTTGTCCATTACCCTTCTGGGTGTGGTTATGGGCGGTTTGACCCTTGCCGGGGCTATTCTATTGGGTGCGGTCCTGGCGCCAACTGATCCGGTGCTTGCCGCAGATGTTCAAGTCGGCCCCCCTCAAGAGGGCAAAGAACACCCCGTTCGTTTCACCCTCACCACAGAAGCCGGGTTGAATGACGGGCTGGCGTTTCCGTTTGTCTATTTAGGCTTGATTGTCGCCGCGCAGGGCATGAACCCCGGCGCATGGGCGTTTGAATGGTTCTTTGTTGACGTGCTCTATCGTATCGGCGTGGGCGCTGTCATGGGCTGGGCTGGCGGCAAATTATTGGGCCATATCTTGTTCACCTTCCCAAAGGGGTCGATATTGGCTGAAACTGGCTCCGGCGTTGTCGCCCTTGCTGGGGTGTTGCTCTGTTACGGGTCAACAGAACTGATTGAAGGCTATGGCTTTATCGCTGTGGCGGTTCTGGGCCTTACCCTGCGCCGTGTCGAAGTAGACCATGAATTTCATCGGAGCTTACACGACTTTTCTGAATCCATTGAACACGCCCTGACCGCCATTTTACTGGTGGTGCTGGGTACTGTTCTGCCCATGCTGTTTGCCGATTTGACGTGGATCCATGTTGTGATTGCGTTGACGCTTATCTTTGTCATCCGGCCTTTGTCGGGCTGGATCGGCCTTCTTAAAACCGATCTCAAAAATGGCGATAGAGCCGTTGTCGCCATCTATGGGGTGCGCGGCATCGGCTCGATCTACTATCTGTGCTATGCGGGCAGTCATATGGAGTTCATCAACGAGGCCCAGCTTTGGTCTTTGGTGGCGCTCGTTATTTTGCTGTCGACAATCTTGCACGGGTTCACCGTCGGCTGGGCAATGGATCGGCTCACCAAGGACGGTTAACGGGCTGGCATTTATCCCGCCAAAACCGCTGTAATTTGGGGCCAAAGCAATCTGATCGCCATCGTCATGCTGATGATGACGATTAGTGGTTTGATCAATGATGCCCCAAATTTCATGCCGGTGCGAGCGCCCAAATAACCTCCGGCCACTTGGCCGACAATCATCGCGCCGCCTGCAACCCAAACAACGTCGCCGCCATAGATAAAGAACAGTAATGCGGCAAGGTTAGAAACAGCATTGAGCACTTTTGTGTTGCCCACCGCGCGGGTTAGACCAAGCCCAAACAAGGTTACAAACCCAGCGATGAAAAACGAGCCCGTGCCCGGGCCGAACACGCCATCGTAAAAACCAAATGTAAAACCCATGATGGGGGCGAATATTGCGAACTTCAGCCGTTCCTGGCGCGCATCATCCGTCATTTTTGGTGAGAACATGAAATAGACGGACACAGCCAGCAATAAAATGGGCACCAACAGCGTCAGGAAATCCGTGTCCATGGATTTTGCTGTTACCGCACCGAGTAAGCTGCCGCCGAATGTTAAGAATATTGGAACAATCAACGCTTTGATATCGATAAAGCCGCGCCGCCAATAGGTGAGCGCCGCAACGCTGGTGCCAACGACGGACTGTAATTTATTGGTCGCCAATGCGGCGATTGGGGGCAATCCAACCGACAAAAGCGCAGGCAAACCGATCAAACCACCGCCGCCGGCAATCGCGTCCAAAAAGGCAGCAAGAAAGCCTGCACCGGCTAAAAACAGCAGAGCGAAAAGGTCGAGTTCCAAAACAGTCTTCTTTAATGTCGAGTGGTGGGATTTGGGGAACGCTATCTGCCGGATTTCATCGCGTCAATCCGATTGAACAAGACCTGTCGGCAATTCGATCATTCTGGATTAGCAATGAATTAGTGAACAGGTAGTTATTATTCACGACATTTATACTAAGCCACTAATATTGCATTGTTCGCGTCGTTTCATCGAACAATAGGTACAGATAAATGGACGGACTAAAACGGGCGACGCCTTTGATCGCGCGCATCTTGTTGGCAATTATTTTCGTAATGGCTGGCATAAGTAAACTTACCGGCGCAGAAGCAAATGCTGGCTATTTCGCAGCGTTGGGCATCCCATTGCCGGGCATCATGGTTTACGTGGTTGGGTTGTTTGAACTGGTTGCTGGCATCGCGTTGATCGCTGGTTTTCAAACCCGCAACGCTGCCTTGGCATTGGCTGCATTTTCAATCGCCAGCGCTGTGTTGGCGCACACGAATTTTGCAGACCAAACTCAAATGATCATGTTTATGAAAAACCTTGGTCTTGCGGGTGGTTTACTGTTGCTTTGGGTACATGGTCCGGGCGCAATGGCCGTCGACAAAAAGTAACTCAAAAATATAGTTCAGGACCGCGCATGATCCAAAATCTGCGCGGTCTTAATTGTTTAGCGCATCCAGCGCTCGCGCCCCTAATCCGGGGCCAAAATAGTCCAACAGCTCTTTAAGCTGCGCCTTCTTCTCTGGCGACCAGTTTGCAGATTTTGACGCAACTAAATTGGCTTCAGACTTTAAAATTGTACCGTCAGTTGGTACCTTGAGTTCATTTGCGCTAAGCGTCGAACCTGACGACGTGATATCCACAATCAATTCTGCTGCGCCCGATGCAGGAGCGGCTTCGGTTGCGCCAAGGCTTTCTACAATTCGATATTCTGCGATACCATGGGCGGCAAAATATCTGCGGGTTAAATTGACATATTTGGTGGCGACACGAAGCCATTTTCCATGGCGGTGACGGTAGTCAGAAGCGACGTCTGCCAAGTCACGCATGGCGGTTACATCGATCCACGCTTTGGGCAATGCAACAACCACATCGGCTTGGCCAAAGTTTAGCGATTTTGCCATCACAACCTGATCGATGCCAGTTTCAGCAGCTTCATGGATTAAGTCTTCGCCCGTAACGCCTAAATCGATTTTACCGCTGATGAGTTCACGGGCGATTTCGCTTGCCGACAAAAACCGAACTGTCACGTCGGGCAGTAAATCAATTGAGCCAAGATAGGACCGTACGCCACCGGGCCGATCAATTGTTAAACCAACATTGGCGAATGTCTCGCGCGTGTTTTCTTCTAAGCGCCCTTTGGATGGTACAGCGACCAATAGTGAACTCATCGCGAGGCTCCCAATTCTAACCGATCTAGCCAGATCGCGCAGCCAACTGCAGAGGTGCGGCCCTTTGCGCCCATACGTTCCAATAAACGATCATATTGACCGCCAGAAGCCAAAACTTCACCGGTTTTGTTGGCGGTCAACTCGAACACATGGCCAGTATAATAATCCAAACGCGGGCTAAAGCCTGCATCGAACTCAACGGAGATTTTTGGCGCTTCAGTCTTAAGTTCGGTCAGGCGCAGCATTAGTTTTTCAAGCGGCACGTCGAGATCAATCCTGACCTTTTTCGCCAAAGCGGCAATGCGAAATGCCTGTTCATGGGCGGGGCCAGCGATGGATAAAAACTCGCGCAAAATACGAACTGTTTTTGGCGAAACAGCCGCGTGCGCAAGGGTCTGTTTCTCTTTATAACGTGCAACGATTTCTTCGGCCTGACGACCAGAATAAGGTGAAAGCCCAGCGGCTTCCATATCTTGCGCGACCTTTTTGGTCAGCTCGTCTTGATCGGTCGGCAAGTCACCCAAGCCTTCAAAACTCTCCGGAACAGCCAGTCTGTCGAGCAACCGACCCATTGCCGCATCATGACCGAAACGATCTCTGACGCGAGGACGCCAAACATTGGGCAAATCCAGTTGCGCTAGCAATGTTTCAAACAGGTCCACAGCACCTAAATGTAGGCGCGGCGTTGTTTCGCCATAAAGCGCACAGGTCTCAATCGCGAAATGCATGATTTGCGAGAACGTTTTGTCGCTGTCTTGGGGCGCTAGAAATTCAAGACCGGCTTGGTCGAACTCAAACTGGCCATGATCGCGTTGGCGAAAGACCGGGCCGATATAGCCATAGTTCTTTGTCTCACCAACTGCGCCATCTTCCAAATATTGTTTGGCAATAGGCAGTGTGAAGTCCGGGCGCAAACAATAGGTTGCACCGTCTGGGCCATTGGTCAGCATCAAACGTCGGCCAATATCTTCGCCTGCCAGATCAAAAAACAAATCAGCAGGTTGCAAAATGTCTGGTGAGACAAGTTCCGCAACGGCAGAAATTTTGTCGGCAAGTTGCTCGCGTTGCGCAGTGAAGTCAGAGGTGGGCTTCGGCATGGGCCTACTCCAGATCAGCGCTGTCTTGCTCCAGCAGCGATTTAATATGCGTGACCAGATCACTGCGCTTCACGCTGACTTGGGCGGGACGTGCAGCGCGCCATTCAGCATTATCCGTGATCTCTTTAGATGCGATTTTACCGGCAACCAAGTCTTTGACCTGCACTTCACCTGCTTCACGTTCGTCCGAACCTTCAATGATCACTGCGGGCGCGTTGCGCTTATCCGCATATTTCATTTGTTTGGCCATGTTCTTGGATGCGCCCAAGAAAAGTTCAGCACGAATGCCCGCCTGTCGAAGTTCTGAAACCATGGTCTGGTAGGATGCGATTTGGTCTTTATCCATCACCAGCACAACGATTGGGCCCTGCTTTTCAGTAACATCCAATTCGCCAACCAGTTGAAGGGCATGCGCCAAACGACTAACCCCGATTGAGAACCCAGTTGCTGGGACGGGTTCAGACCGGAAACGGGAAACAAGCCCATCATAACGACCACCGCCACCAACGGACCCAAACACCACGGTTTGCCCCTTTTCGTTGGTGACAGGGAACGTCAATTCAGCTTCAAATACCGCACCTGTATAATATTCAAGGCCGCGTACCACTGAGGGATCAATTTTGACTTTGTCGCGGGAATAGCCAGCGGCGTCAAACAGTGCCTGCATTTCTTGCAATTCTGCAACGCCTTGGGTACCTGCTTCATTGCCCTCCACTTGAGCGCTTAAAACATCAAACATTTGCTCGGCATTGGCATCAGCCGTGACATAGGCAAGAACACGTTCAATTTGAGCGTCGTCCAAACCAGCGCCTTGTGTAAAATCGCCGCTTTCATCCTTGCGTCCAGCGCCCAAGAGCAATTTCACGCCCTCTGCGCCCAAGCGATCCATTTTATCTATGGCGCGCAAAACGGTTAGTGATTTTTCCGGCTCATCTGCCAACCCGGCAAGGGCCAACACGCCGTCCAAAACTTTGCGGTTATTGACCCGAACGATGAACTTGCCACCAAGGCCTAGTTCATCCAAAACGTCCGCCATCATCATGCACATTTCAGCGTCTGCCGATGGGTCCGGCGCACCAACGCTATCGGCGTCAAACTGCATAAATTGACGGAACCGGCCGGGACCAGGTTTTTCGTTTCGGAAAACATATCCCTGCCGATAAGAGCGGAATGGCTTTGGCAAAGCATCAAAATTCTGTGCGAAATAACGGGCAAGCGGCGCGGTCAAATCATAGCGCAGGCTCATCCATTTTTCATCGTCGTCTTGTAGCGAAAACACACCAGCATTTGGTCGGTCTGTATCAGGCAAAAACTTGCCCAAGCTTTCCGTATATTCAAAAAGCGGCGTTTCAATGGGGTCGAAGCCGTAGCGCTCATAAACGACACGAATGCGATGGAACATTTGCTCCAAAGCTGAAATCTCAACCGCATCGCGATCGACAAAGCCACGTGGCAACGTAGGTGCTAATCGTCTTGTTTTCTTGGCCATAAACGCCTTCTGATTTTTCGTATTTTTCCGCGCGCTAGACATGCGCTTCAACTGGGGTTCCTAAACGATCAGACTTGATGACACAAGCCGCCGCTAGGATTGATAAATATGCCCAAACATATTGCGCATCAATCGTGGGCTGCTGGCGGGGTAAATTGAGCCCGTGCCTTTGTTGCTAAAGCCCGACAATAACAGTTCTCTGTGTGGTCATTCACCAAGCCCATTGCTTGCATAAAAGCGTAAGCCGTTGTGGGGCCGAAAAATTTCCAGCCGCGTTTTTTAAGGTCCTTGGCCAAATTCTTAGACATTTCAGTCTGTGCAAGTTTGCGAACTTCTTCTTCGCTCATATTCGCCGGGCGTTGAGCTTCATCGGGTTCGAACTGCCAAAAATAGGCCGCGAGCGTGCCGAATTCTTTTCGCATTTCAATCGCTCGGGCAGCGTTGTTGATGGTCGCCTCGATCTTACCGCGATGGCGCACAATCCCGGCATCTTGCAACAATCGATCCACCTCTTCTGGGCCGTAAAAGGCAACCTTGTCGAAATCAAATCCGTCAAATGCTGCGCGGAAATTTTCGCGTTTTTTGAGAATGGTCAGCCATGAAAGGCCTGACTGAAAGCCCTCCAAACACACTTTTTCAAACAGCCTCACATCATCATCCACCGGGTATCCCCACTCGGTATCGTGATAGCGGGTGTACAATTCATCGTTTCCTGCCCAGAAACAGCGGGCCAAATTTTCGCTCATTGTTACGATTTTCTATTGCAATCTGCACTGGTTCGAATAAGTTCAACGGATAGTTCTTTAACAATTAAGTTAAGTTACACCCCAATTGACCTACAAAACTGAAAAATCACCCGACCAGATGAGTTTATTGATTGTTGATGACAATCAATATGCATGCGCGCTTGCCGCAGCACAACTCAAAAAACTGGGCATTGGGTCGACAAAATCGGTTTCATCTGGAGCCGAAGCACTTTTGTGTTTGCAAAGCGAAGAGTTCGACGCGCTTTTGATGGATTGGTACATGCCCGATGTTTCCGGGGCTGGTCTTTTAAGCGTGTTGCGCGACAAACGCTTTAAAGGGCAAACAGACGTGCCAGTCGTTGTGATGACCGCCTACGCGAGCAGTGATAATATTGAACGGGCATTGTCTTTAGGGGCTGATGAAGTTGTCATCAAACCCGTAAACAGCACTGATCTTGGAAAAGCGATTGCAAAAGCACTTTTGGGCGATCGACGCGCACAATCAGTCCCTGCGAATGACGAGCAAGGTCCCATCGATTCTGATGACGATTTCGCGATGCTCTAAATTTCATTAAGCTTTGGTAAACCACCCCCGCTAAGGGCTTACTTACCAAGCTCTTTCACCGTTTATTGTCAGCATTTGGATAAGATTTGGTTCAAATTGTGCTGCGCAACATCTGCGCTGACATTAGGTGAGTTTGAGTAATGCGTAACTTTACAAAAATTAGCGCAACGCTGTGCGTTGCTGGTGTGCTCGCATGGAGCAATGTCGCTTTTGCAGACGGCAATTTGATCAAAACAAAAGATCATTTTGGTCAAACAATCTATATTTCACCCCCCGCCGGTGTCAGCATCGCCAAGGGTAAGCCAAAACACCGGCTCGAAGTTAAAAACCCCTATCGTCAGCACCCACGCTATTTGCGACAAGTTGTTGGTTATCGCTCATCACACGCGCCTGGCACAATCGTTGTCGATACAAATGATCGATATCTATATCTTATTCTCAAGAATGGTCGGGCGATGCGATATGGCATTGGCGTGGCGCGCAGTGGTTTTGAATGGTCAGGCACACACAAGGTCACGGCAAAGCGGGAATGGCCCGGCTGGACCCCACCGGCAGAGATGCGCAAGAGGGAACCTCACCTACCCGCCTATATGCCGGGCGGGCTTGATAACCCATTGGGCGCGCGCGCTTTATACATCGGCAACACGCTTTACAGATTGCATGGCACGACCCAACCATGGTCGATCGGCAAGAAAGTATCTTCGGGATGTATTCGGCTTACGAACGAAGACATTAAGGATCTATATACGAGAGTTTCAATCGGTAGCCGCGTGGTTGTGATTTAATTTACCTTTAACGCGCAGAGTCAGCGTAAAGTAAAACTGATTTGGCCGACTAAAAATGTCATTTATCCTCTCAAGACTTAAGCAATTTGGGCGTAACGAAAGCGGTGCTTTTGTTGTTATTTTTGCCATCATGTCGGTTGTTTTAATCGCAACCGGCGGTTCTGCTGTGGATTTTGTTACAATCCAGCAAAACCGCAAGGCAGCACAAGTCAGTCTGGATGCGACGGTCCTGGCGCTTCATCCCGAAATTTTCAAGAAAAGTTCCGGCTGGATTCAAAGCCGCGCTCAGGACCTTGTTGTTGAAGGTGTCGGCAATTCGGAAATAACGGTAAATGTCGACAAGATCACGGTCGATAAAGACGAAGGTCGGCTATATTTAAGCGCCACGATCAAACGCCCAACCCTCTTTGTGCGCCTCATTGGCATCAACGAGATGACTGCACGCCTTGAATCTGAAGCGACACGGGCAAAGAACCGCCTCGAAGTCGCAATGGTTTTGGACAATTCCGGCTCCATGGGCGGCTCGCGTATTGCTGGCCTTAAAACGGCGGCCAAGCTCGCTGTAGACATTCTTTCTGGTGGAGAGTCCAAACCGGACAAGGTCTTTATCGGAATTGTGCCGTTTACCCAATATGTGAATATTGGTTCAAAAAAACGCAAAGCCAAAGGCGTCGACATCAACGGACAATCTCCTCTGAGTTGGGACAATTTTGACGATGATGATAACCAATATACCGGTCACGACACCAGCAACTCGTCTGACCGCTTAAACCGCTTGTCAATTTACGCGTCAATTCCAAATGCCGATTGGGAAGGGTGCGTTGAAGCCCGATCGCATAATTCCAGCAAGGCTGAAGCAGACAGATTAGATGTAAATGATGTTGAGCCTGTTTATGGCACATCGCCCGGCTATAGTTATGGAGAAACTTTATTTGTTCCCGTTTTTCAGCCAGACTATCCTGATGTCAACTATTGGCAACCTCTAGACTATCTGAATGATTGGAAGAATAATGGCTCATGCGCGTGGGATTGGAACCTCAGCCAACGCGAATTGCAAGAAAGAGTTTGCAAATACGCTGGCCGCTACGTCGACCGAGGCGACGGACCCAATGCGGGCTGTGGCGACGTTGAAGTTTTACCTCTGACCAACAAAATGTCTAAAGTGAAAGCTCGGATCAATTCGATGGTGGCAGATGGTGGTACGAATATTCACCAAGGCGCGATCTGGGGATGGCGCCTGCTCTCACCAACAAAACCATTTACCGAAGGCGTTGCCTACGATGAGGGCGCGAGTAAAGTGATGATTGTGATGACAGATGGCGCCAACTTCGCTTCACAGGCCAACAACCTGAACGGTTCTTCCTATTACAGCGCCTATGGGTGGCCCTACAATGGACGTTTGGGCGGCATGGGCTGGTGGAATTCCCAAGTCATCTCAGAGATGGACAAACGCACGAAATTGGCTTGCAAACATGCAAAGGCCAAAGACGTCGAAATAGAAATCTTCACCATTGGGCTAGGGATTTCTAAAAACTCGTCAAATGGGAAAATGTTGTCAGATTGTTCGAGTGGCAATGGACATGATTTCTTTCCATCCAACGTAACTGAACTCAAAAAGACATTTGAAAAGATCGCTGATCAACTATCTGACCTGCGCATTTCAAAGTAGAGTTTTTGATTTGAAAGAATGGTACCGCCTCCCCGGCTCGAACGGGGGACCCCTAGTTCCACAAACTAGTGCTCTAACCAACTGAGCTAAGGCGGCATATTGCTGTTTTGTGCGCCGGAACATAAGACGCCCTTATCTGCTTTGCAAGCATGGATTTTGGCAAATCTTCATTTTTTTCCCGCCCTCCCCATCTTAACCATGAAACATGTCTCTTAAGGCACCTATGACGGTTTTTATGGACCGGGCTCATTATGCAATATATTTAAGGATGAGTGAACTAAAGGGCCAATTCCGTTTCATTTTGGCACAAGGAAGTAAGAGTGAGCATGCATCAGGACTGGATTTATACAAGTGTTGGACAACGTGTATTAAGTTACGCGCTTGATCCGCGACCTGTATGGTTCTGGAATGAAGATGGTAGTGAACTGGTTTGGCGCAACTTGGCAGCGAAACTATTCCGCTCAAAGTTCAAGAAAAAAAAGGGCCTTACCTTCCTGCCAGACCCGGTGCCGCTAAAGGGTCAGGTCTCGCGTCTTGTTAAATTGGGCCATGAAGGTCGCGCTTCTATTTCGCGCATGCGCTTTCAAATGGGTAAAAAGCCGGTTTCAACGACATGTTCTTGCGTCCCCCTTTCTTTGCGAAAAGGAAAGTTGGGACTTTTGGTCATCTCAACTGACTCAATTGATTTCAGCCAGTTTGACGGCGACGCGTTCGCGCTGGTTGCTGATGAGCAGTTGTTTAATCCGGCCCTGACTTATGCGATCGTTGACGAGAGCCATGAAATTGTTGCT
Organism: Maritalea sp.; assembly: GCF_051251695.1. Lineage (NCBI taxonomy): Bacteria > Pseudomonadati > Pseudomonadota > Alphaproteobacteria > Hyphomicrobiales > Devosiaceae > Maritalea > Maritalea sp. The sequence goes on from NZ_JBPOEU010000022.1 coordinate 39,583, forward strand.
GGCGCGACGGCTGACGAGGATGGCGATAAGTTCAAATCATTGTTGGCTTCATCATTTGAAACACTCAGCAATGCATGTTTGCTAAAAGTTGACCTTAGAGCGGACGCGGCACTGCTTGTCTTAGACATCAACGCTTTGAACGCTGACCAAACAAAAATTAAAGAAACTGTCATCGACGCGCCGTCTACAGATGAAGCTGTGCTTGGCGATACTGACAACGATTATGCAGAAAACCAACGTTTAGAGACAACGAACGACCGCAATGACATTTCAGAACCTGACAGTTCTGTCGAAATAGCAGACACGATGTCCTCCATTGCAGCATCATTAAGCAAAGATGCAGGTGGTCAAATCCCTGTAGTGCCGGAAGAACAATCTAGCGATGCAGACGCTGATATTGCAGAGACGGAAGACGAAGGCGGCGCCGAAAAACCACCCAGTGCCTTAGTTGAATTGATCGATCATCTTTATACCACACCAGCCAATATTGGCGTTGAATTGGTTGAGGAAAGTTTACCGGTCGACGGCGACCTCCTCGCGCAGCACACGATTGAAGGCACAGACGGCGAAGATTGGGATGACCTTAACGTTGCAACCCAAACGCCAAAAGCTGAGACAGATGACAGCTTGACCGCAGTGCAGGAAGAAATGGCTGCGCTAGACGACGGTAATGCCGAAGAAGATGGCGATAGAGCTACCCTTTGGAGCATTTCAGCATCACATATTTCGCGAGACGTGAGCGCAGAAGAGGCTGCGGCCATTGCAGAGGCCGGGGCACAGACAGACAAGACGTCAAAATACAATTTTGATGAATTGTCCCGTATTTTACGGGAGCGGGTTAATGTTGGTGACGAAAGTGGCAAGCACAATGTCACAACATCACCGATCATTCCTTCATCAATCGCAGACGCCGACCCGACCCCTAAAACGCCCAAAGAAATGGGTAAAGTCGTTTCTATGACGACTGCAAGTGCCCCTTCGACACAAAAAAAGCCGACCTCTTTGGTGGCGCTGAGTGATGAAGCGCTGGTGCTCAACAAATTACCGTTGGGCATTTTGATTTTTAAAGATCAAGACATTCTGTTTGCCAACCGGGCCATGGCCGATTTAACCGGGCACAATACCACTGGGGATCTGCGCGATGCCGGGTTGGATGCAATCTTGCCGCGTGCTGACGATGGCGACGAGGGGTTTGGCCCCGTTTCCAAAATTATCAGAGTGGACGAAGGCGAAGTTGAAGTATCCGCCAGACTGCAAACCACGGTTTGGCAAGGCACGAGCGCCTATATGCTGACCGCGAGGCAAGAAGACACAAAGACAGATACAAACGGCATTTTGGCCAGTTCGCCGGACGACACGCGCTCGGAAATCATGAAGATCGCCTCGCTATTGGGAGCCGGTTTTATCCAGCTTAACCGGGCTGGTTATGTGCTCGACATTGACGAGGAAGGCAGTCGCTTGTTCGGCCCCTCAGTGGATTTGTTACGCAACCGTCCGATCCTTGAATATGTATCCACAGGTACACGGGGCACTTATCTTGATTTGCTTTCCGGTAAAGCGGACAGCGGACGCATAAAAGTTTTCGCTGGTGCCCAGCATTGCGATTTGCACATTATTGGCATGGATATGGACCAGAATAGCGGCATGTTGTTGGGGTTCTTGTCGGTCGAACATACTGAGCAAGCACAGATTGATAACCAAAAAGACGAGCTGAATAAAATATTGCCCACTTTGAGCCGCGAAATCAGACGGCCTCTTGCAACAATTGCTGGCTTTAATAGCTTGATGCAGGGCGAAGCCTACGGCCCGATTGAGAATGATCGATATAAAGAATATGTCGAGGACATTTCCAAGGCGACAAAACAGGTTGAACGGGTTATTTCAGAAATAGACGATTTAAGCCGATTGAATATCGGCGAAATGGAAATAGCCGCCAACAAAATCGATCTGGGGCTGCTACTCAACAAATGTATTGCCCGTATCCGCAGCCAAGCCAATGCCCAACGGGTTTTTGTGCGTAGCGCGATCCCAGAGACCACCTATTTGGTCGAGGCCGATGAAAAACTATTGACCCAAACCATCATGAACCTTTTGGCGAGCGCAGTTACCTTAACCCCGGTTGGTGGAAATGTCGTTCTTAGCGCCGTGCATGATGATACTGGCGACCTGCTGATCCATGTCCGTGATATGGGTGAAAATGGACAGGACCGGCACGAACAGTTCATCGTCTATCATGCATCTGAAGATGAAGACCAACAATCTGGCGACCTTGTGCGCTCTGGTGTAGGCCTTTCATTGACCCAAGCATTGGCCAAAGCAAACGAGTTTTCGCTGTCGTTGGATAATTTCGGCAAGTCCGGCATGTTGATGAAACTGGCAATTCCCGCTGATCGGCTCACAACGACCGCAGGTTAACTGCGACATTCTGACGCAGCGCAACACACCAACGCGCTGAGGCAGAGTTCCTGTATATATAGAGTTTTGCACTCCAGTTTAGAAACATTCCAAAACACCGGCCCAAAACGGCCCATTTGGCTTGATGTAGGTCGTTGACCTCGGCTATAAAACCGCCCAAAACCGCACCATAGAGGGAATATCAATCCTAGAGTAATGGAGTGAAGAAATGAATTTGTCCAAATCGCTTGCTGTAATCATGCTGGCTGGAACATCAGTTTTTGGCGCGGCAGCAACTGCTGAAGAACTTAATGTTTATAGCTATCGTCAGCCAGAGCTTTTGAAGCCACTAACCGATGCATTTGAGGCCAATACGGGTATTAAGACAAATGTGTTGTTCGCCAAAAACGGTCTTGTTGACCGCGTGTCATCGGAAGGCGAAAATTCACCAGCCGACGTTTTATTGACGGTTGATATTGGTCGTTTGGAAGCCGCTAAGAAAGCTGGCCTTTGGCAGCCAATTCCCGCTGACGTAACATCTCCCCTTCCGGGCGAATTCGTTGATCCAGAAGGCGCATGGGCGGCACTGTCGCTGCGTGCTCGTGTGTTTTATGTGTCCAAAGATCGCGTTGAAGAAACATCCCTTTCTTACGCCGACCTTGCAGACCCTAAATGGAAAGGCCGCGTTTGTACGCGCTCTGGCCAGCACTCATACACAATCGGTTTAGTTGCCGCTCAAATTGCCAATTATGGCGAAGAAACAACGAAAAACTGGCTTGAGGGCGTTCGCGACAATCTAGCCCGCAAACCAACAGGCAATGACCGCGCGCAGGTTAAAGCGATCTTTTCTGGCGAATGCGACATCGCGATCGGCAACACCTATTACATGGGTAAAATGGTCACCAACGACAAAGAGCCAGAGCAAAAAGACTGGGCTGCTTCTGTCCGTTTGGTCTATCCCGACGCTGACGTAAACAAGACCCATGTGAACATTACAGGTGTTATGCTGGCCAAACATGCGCCTCACGCTGAAACAGGTAAAAAATTCATCGAGTTTTTGCTTTCAGACGAAGCCCAATCAATTTATGCTGAAACCAACTTTGAGTTCCCTGTGGTGCCGGGTGTTTCATCTTCGGACTTGGTTGCAAGTTGGGGTGAGTTGAAAGCTGATAATCTTTCACTTGCTGCCATTGCCCAAAATCGCGATGAAGCAAGCAAATTGGTCGATGCGACTAAATTTGACGAAGGTCCACAGCAATAGACACAAGCACTTTGTCGCGCCGCTCTTGAATTTGAGTGGAACCCGAATTCTTGGTGGCGCGCGAGATTGAGGTATGGCTATCGCTTACTTTAGCGATCAGACAATGAAGAGATGGACAGGCGCGATTTCGCGTCTGTCTTTCGTTGAGCTTTTTGTCATTTTTGCGATGGCATTGCCCACCATTGCGCTTGCATGGTTGGCCATTGGCGCTTTTGGCACGGAAGGCGGTTTGTTCTCGCGCATGTTGCCAGTTGCCTTGCGCGAAACCGGGATTTTGCTTTTTTTCGTTGGGCTCTTCACGGGTACCATTGGCCTCTTGAGCGCATGGCTTGTTTCCAATTTTGAATTTCCCGGCCGCAAGCTTTTTGAATGGGCGCTTATTTTGCCCATTGCTATCCCGACCTATATCTCTGCTTATGCTTGGGTTGAGGTGATGGATTTCACCGGTCCATTGCAGACCATGATCAGAATGATGACGGGTGCGACGTCCGTTCGCGAATATTGGTTCCCAGATTTTCGCACCATTGGCGGGGCGGTGTTTGTGATGAGCCTTGTGCTCTACCCCTATGTTTACCTGAGTTGTCGTGCTTTCTTCCTCATGCAATCTGGCGTGTTGGTTGCGGCCAGCCGAACGTTAGGCGCAGGCCCATGGCGCACCTTTCGTGACGTGATTTTGCCGTTGGCACGACCTGCACTGATCGTCGGCGTCTCTTTGGCACTGATGGAAGTGATCAACGATGTTGGTGCTGTTGAATTTTTCGGTGTGAACACCCTCACTGCCATCGTTTATGCAACATGGCTCAATCAATCCAACCTGCCAGGCGCCGCCCAACTCGCGGTGACAACCGTTATCATTATTGCAGGCCTTATTTGGCTGGAACAACATGAGCGGCGCAAGCTGGATTACCTCACCAAACGAGATAGCCGCATTCCGGCGACCCGGGTCAAAATCCCTTCTGCGTTTGCACTTTTGCCCACATTGTTTTGTGTCCTTATTCTAAGTTTAGGGTTTTTGGTGCCGGTATTTGAGTTGATGTCGACCGCGATGGTTCGCCTGATGCGTGGTGCAATCGGTGTGGAAATACTCGAAGCCCTTTGGACCACCGTTTGGCTGGCGCTTGTTGGCGCATCGCTTTGCGTCGGCATTGGCTATTTCACCGCCCGGCGCATGGTCAACGCTGATGGCAGCCGCAACTTGTCCTATCTCGCCACATTTGGTTATGCCGTACCGGGCACCATTTTAGCCATTGGCGTTTTGGTGCCACTTGGGTTTCTTGATGGGGTCATCAACAATTCAACCCGTGCATGGTTTGACGTTACTGTTGGCCTGGTGCTTTCGGGTTCACCTATTGCCATTCTATATGCCTATTCGGTCCGGTTTTTGACGGTTAGTCATAACTCCCTTGAAGCTGCCATGAAGAAACGCGGCCCGAATTTGCTGGAAGCCGCGCATGTGTTGGGGGCCAATCGCTGGCGCTCTCTCGTGGAAGTTGACCTTCCCACTTTGCGCCCTGCCCTTGTCGCCGCCCTTACACTGGTTTTTGTTGAGTGCATCAAAGAACTCCCCGCCACTCTGCTCTTGCGGCCGCTCGGATTGGAAACTTTGTCGACGTTTGTTTACGCCGAAGCCAGCTTGGAGAATTTTGAATCAGCTGCTGTGCCTGCCCTGTTGATTATCACAATTGGGTTGGTGCCAGCAATTTTGGGCGGGAAGCTGCAGAGTTCCAGTCGCTAAATTTACATTTGTGCAATGCTATTTCTTTCCCCCTCGTGGGGAGGGACCAAGAGTTTTTGGGGTGTTGGTAGCGTTTCACGACCTCCCCCCCACCCTATATTTCCCTCCCCACGAGGGGGAGGGAAATATAGGGTTACGACTGTGACCTGGCAGGATGTGGGGCATGCCCCGAACGGCAAGCATGACATAAACCAAAGTTGGCTTTTGCTTTTAGCTCGATTTGGGCTAAAACAATGGTAGGTTTTAGCCAGTGAAGTTGGAATGAGTTGATGGCGCGGATTATTGAAAAATTGATCAAGAAATCGCTGTTCGCAGCGGCAATTATTGGCGTGTCGAGCATGAGCGCTTTTGCCAGTGAAATTCGCGTGGGGCTGGTGTTGGAACCGCCGCATCTGGACCCAACAGCTGGTGCCGCTGCCGCAATTGATGAAGTGGTCTATGCCAATGTTTTTGAAGGCCTCACCCGCATTGATCAAACAGGTGCAGTGCAACCCTCACTCGCCACATCTTGGACCATCTCCGACGATGGGCTGACATACACTTTCCAACTCAAAGAAGGCGTTTCGTTTCACGACGGCACAGGCTTTGATGCTGAAGATGTAATATTTACCTTTGAGCGCGCCCGTGCTGACGACAGCACGAACGCTCAAAAAGGCATCTTTGCACCGATCAACTCTGTGAAAGCTATCGACCCGCAAGCGGTTGAAATTCAAATCGCTCAGCCACAGGGGGACTTCTTGTTCAATATTGGCCGTGGCGACGCGGTGATTGTTGCGCCTGAAAGCGCCGAGATGAACCAGTCCAGCCCAATTGGCACTGGCCCATTCAAATTTGTGCAATGGGATCAAGGTAGCCGCGTGATCTTGGAACGCAATCCGGAATATACGGGCACACCAGCCCATTTGGACAAGGCGACGTTCGTCTTTATTTCAGACCCCAACGCTGCGCAAAACGCGATGTTGGCTGGTGAAATTGATGGATTTTCCAATTTCCCTGCGCCTGAAAGTCTCGCCATTTTTGATGCAGACCCCCGTTACAATGTCTTGCAAGGCTCCACCGAAGGCGAAACCATTATTTCAATTAATAATGGCAAAGCGCCGTTCAACAATTTGAAGGTGCGTCAGGCCATCGCCCATGCATTGGACCGAAAAGCAATTATTGATGGCGCGATGTTCGGGTTCGGCACGCCTATTGGCACCCACTTTGCACCGCATCATCCATATTATGTCGATCTGCTGGGCACCTACCCACGCGACATCGAGAAAGCAAAAGCGCTGTTGGCGGAAGCTGGATATCCAAACGGGTTGAAAGCCGCATTCAAACTGCCACCCCCAACATATTCGCGCCGTGGTGGTCAGATCATCGCCGCTCAACTGCGCGAGATTGGCATCGAATTGGAATTGATCAACGTGGAATGGGGCCAGTGGCTAGAGGACGTGTTCAAGACAAAGAATTACGACCTTTCAATTGTCAGCCATGTGGAACCGTTTGATATCGGGATTTATGCAAACCCGGATTATTACTTCCAATATGACAATGTAATTTTTCAAGCGATCATTGAAAAACTCAACGTCACCGCTGATGAAGCAAAACGCGAGCAATTGGCGAAAGCCGCCCAGCGCATTCTAAGCGAAGAAGCAGTGAACGGTTTTCTGTTCCAATTGGCGAAAACTGGGGTTTGGGATGCAAAGCTTGAAGGCATGTGGCCAAACTCGCCTGTTGAAGGCAACGATTTGACAGCCGTTCGCTGGGTAAATTGATCTTGACAATCAAGTCGTAGCAAGGCCGATTGAACCTTATGATTGGCTTTGCTGCAAAAAGATTTTTTGGCGTCGTAGCGACTTTAATTTTCGCTGCGGCGTTCATTTTTTTCCTGCTGGATATTTTGCCCGGTGACCCGGCGCGATTTATGCTTGGGATCAACGCCACGGATGATGCTGTCGCCGCTTTGCGCGCTGAACTTGGCTTGGATCGGCCGACATGGCAGCGGTTTTTCATTTGGCTATTTGGGCTGGTGCAGGGGGATCTGGGCACCAGTTTTTCCCAACGTATGCCGGTGACCCAACTCTTGCTTGAACGAATGCAGGTCAGCTTGCCCCTCGCCCTTGGCGCGTTGACCTTATCCACGCTCATTGGTTTGCCGATCGGCATTATCGCCGCGCAAAACCGAGGCAAGTTGGGTGACACTTTATCCATGGTGCTGGCCCAAATCGGCATTGCCATTCCCAACTTCTGGTTCGCGATGCTGTTGGTGCTGATGTTTGCCGTAACCTGGCGGATTTTTCCGCCCGGTGGGTTTGTGCCCTGGGCAGAAAACCCATGGCTTGCGCTTCGCTCTTTGGTTCTGCCAGCCATTGCATTGGCATTGCCACAAGCCGCCATTTTGGCCCGTATCATGCGCACCGCATTGGTTGATGTGATGCAGGCGGACTTTATCCGCACCGCGCGCGCTAAAGGTCTTACCCAAAGCCAAGCGGTTTGGCGACATGGGGTGCGCAACGCGTTACTGCCCGTGCTCACCATTATGGGATTGCAATTCGCTTTTCTGATCGCAGGCACCATTATTGTTGAAAATGTTTTCTATTTACCTGGCCTCGGACGGCTCATCTTTAGCGCGATTTCTGCACGGGATTTGATTGTTGTCAGAAGCGCAATTCTAGTGTTGGTCGCCATGGTGATTTTGGTGATGTTCATTGTTGATTTGACTTATGCGATGGTCGACCCACGCATAAGAACAGCGGGGCAAAGTGATGAAGGCTGAACGCTCAACCTTTTCCCGCGCCCTAAAACATCCAAGCTTTCGCATTGGGTTGATTGGGAGCACCATATTTTTGGCATTAGCCTTAGTTTCATTGGTTTGGACCCCTCACCCGACAGATATCGTAGATATCCCAAATCGGTTTAAGGGGTTTTCTTGGACGCATTGGCTGGGCGCCGATTATCTGGGTCGTGATCAACTATCGATGCTTATGACAGGCGTCGCCACGAGCCTAAAAGTAGCGTTGCTTGCTGTGGCGATTGGCGCGTTGATCGGTGTGCCGATGGGTCTGGCCGCTGCAGCACAAAGAGGTTGGTTGGAAACAATTATCCTGAGGTTCAATGACTTCATTTTCGCCTTTCCAGCCCTTATTAGCGCGATCATCATCACCACGCTTTTCGGCCCCGGGGCAATCAATGCGATGATCGCCATCGGCATTTTCAACATCCCGGTATTTGCCCGTGTTGCTCGCGGCGGCGCGCTCAGCCTATGGACGCTGGAATATGTAGATGCGGCCAAACTATCCGGCCTTTCCAACGGCCAAATCAGCCTCAATCATATCATACCCAACATCGCCAATTTGCTGATCGTGCAGGCCACAATTCAGCTCTCGCTTGGGGTCTTGGCCGAAGCTGGGCTGTCCTATATCGGGCTGGGCACCCAGCCACCAGAAACCAGCTTGGGCTTGATGCTGAAAGAAGCGCAGAGCTTCTTCTTCGGTTTTCCCATGCAAGCGATCATTCCCGGCATGGCAATTGTTTTGTTCGTGATCAGCTTTAATCTGTTGGGCGATGGTCTACGCGACACGCTGGACCCCAAATTGTCAAAAGCTGGAGGCGTTGATGTCTCTGGTTAGTATCAAAAATCTCTCCATTCGGTTTGGCGACCACACAGTGGTTGATCAACTGTCACTTAAAATAGAAGCGGGACAACGGGTTGGCGTGGTGGGTGAAAGTGGGTCAGGCAAGAGCCTCACCGCGCTTTCCATTATTGACCTTCTGCCAGAAGGCGCGCACCGCGAAGGAGACATTCAGCTGGATGTTGATGGTCCCCTCAAGCGCGGCAAACATGTCGGCATGGTTTTTCAAGAGCCCATGACAGCGCTCAACCCGCTGATGAAGGTCGGCGACCAAATCAAAGAGGCACTTGAACTGCATGTGCCCGATATCAATTTTGACATGCGGGTTCGAGAACTTGTGCAGGAAGTTGATCTGCCCCCAACGGTTGTACATCGCTATCCCCACGAATTATCCGGTGGTCAACGCCAACGCATCGGTCTAGCAATCGCCTTGGCGGGCGAACCCGAACTACTGATTGCCGACGAACCTACATCGGCCCTCGATATGATCACCCAGCGGCAAGTGATCGATCTCATCCGCCGCGTTTGCGACAATCACGGCATGGCACTCCTGTTTATCTCGCACGACCTTGGCGCAGTGGCGGCCCTTTGCGAACATATCCATGTGTTGGAGAAAGGCCGGCACGTTGAAGATGCGCCAGCGCGGCAACTTCTGAGTGCGCCCCAACAGGCCTACACCAAGAAACTGATCGCCGCCGCCTCCCCGCAACGTCGACACGCGACGTCCCGCGAGGTTGGCGAAACATTACTGCGGCTTGACGGGATTTCACGACGGTTTCATCTGCCGACTGCGTTTTGGCAACCCAAGCTTTATGTGCAGGCCCTCGACAATATCTCCCTTGAAATAAAAGAAGGCGAGTGCGTTGGGCTTGTTGGCCCGTCGGGTTGTGGCAAGACCACGCTGTCGCGGATCATAGCCGGGCTGCAAACCGCCCAGCGCGGCACCATTGAGTTTGATGGGCACGCCTATGGCCGTCAATTGGGGAACATGCCAACCGCGGCTCGACGCGAACTTTCCATGGTCTTCCAAGACCCATTCGGCAGCTTTGACCCGCGCCTAAATATGGCTAAGTCATTATTTGAGCCGCTAAATTTGATGCCAGAACTTTCGCCCGCCGAACGTGAAGAACGCGTACACGCTGCGGTGGAACGTGTGGGGCTTCCAATAGAAATGCTCCAGCGCCATCCGCACGCATTCTCCGGCGGTCAACGCCAACGCCTCGCCATTGCCCGCGCCCTCGTGTTGCGGCCTAAACTGGTGGTACTGGACGAACCCGTCTCCGCCCTTGACGTTTCTATTCGCGGTGAAATTTTAGCGCTCTTGCAAGACCTGCGCGAACGCTACGGCATTGCTTACCTGTTTGTCAGCCATGACCTTGATGTGGTCCGGTCCGTCGCAGACCGCGTGTTGGTGATGATGCATGGCAAGGTGGTTGAGCAAGGCGACGTTGAAGCGGTGTTTGATAATCCAGAAGCGCAGATTACGAAGGACTTGTTGGATGCACGGTTAGCGATTTAGTCGGGATTTTTTGCCGCTACGCCTGATCAAGAGGAATAGAAGAATCAATTTTGGAACGATAAGATCAACCCCATGATTGATGACATCGAAATTCCCGATGATGCGACGCGGCCAACGGCGCCGAAGCCAGACAAGCTAAATGCGCAACAGGCATTGCCGATGCGATATCTGCGGGCCATTCATGAACATCACCGACGCAATATGCGGATGATGCGCACGATGCTTGTGGGTGTGCGAAAGGGCGATACCAGCGCGAGCGAATTGCACGCCCATATTAAAGACAATCCGATGCTAGAAAACTACCGGGTGTTTGGCACCTTGTGCGGTCAGCACTGCCAGTTGGTCAATGGGCATCATTCCATTGAAGATGCGCATATGTTCCCCGCTCTTGAGGGCCACAATAGCGCTCTTGATATTGTGGTGAAGCGGTTGCGCGAGGAGCATGAAGTGGTGCACGCCCTTCTGGTTCGGCTGGCGGAGGCGGCGGAAGTGCTGATCGAAAATCCGAATGACGACCAGTTCAACCAAACCGTGCGTGTTCATGAAGCACTTGAGAAATTGCTACTCTCCCATTTCGGCTATGAAGAAGCAGAAGTTGGCCCGGCGCTGGGCGTTTATAACGTGAGCATTTGAACGCAACGCTTTCGGGTTGTCGTTGTGTGGTTTTCGCGCTGCGGATAAGGACGTGGCGTTTGTGCTTCGGGATTTGCTCCGATCTGGATCCCCGTCTTCACGGGGATGACGGCAAAGGTTGGGGCAGACAGCGCTCACTTCCCCAGCACTCTAATTGGAGCCGGACCTCATCCTGAGCCTGTCGAAGGATGGAAAAGTATTGCACTACATTCATGGTTCGACAGGCTCACCATGAGGATCCTTTGGGGTGCCTTCGTTTTCCGCTGCGGTTCCTTCTTTCACCCCGGTGTCTCTCCTGCACGCTGCTGCCACAAACTGCGTTAGCATCCCCGGCACTGGACGTTCCGGCGGCACTTCCACCGGTTACCAGTGTTAATGCAAGAATTGAGAAGGACGACAACTCCACCACCTGCTTGTGCAATCGCGAAGGGCCGCCTAAGTTTCTTTAAAGACGGGAGAAAAAAATGGAAAAATTGACGCTTTTTGGTCAGCGTGGGTGGGGGTCGGTTGTGGTGGAAGCGCAATTGGCTTGGTACGGGGTGGACTACGAGTTCGTGCAAGTTGGGCATCTGTTTGAAGATGAAGCGGCGCGGGTGCGATTGGAAGAGATCAATCCGCGTTGTCAAATCCCCACTTTGCAATTTGCTGATGGCCAAGTGATGACCGAAATTGGGGCGATTACGCTTTGGATGGCTGAGCAGCATGAAAGCGACGGGTTGGTGCCTGCGCCACGATGTGCCGAGCGGCGCGAGTTTTTGCGTTGGCTGTTCTATATGGTCTCTAGCATTCACCCGACTTACAACTATGTCGATGACCCGGCGCGGTTCGTTGATGATGAAGTCGCGCGTGCCCAATATGAGCATACCGTCAATGATTTTGCCAAAAAGCTCTATGGCATATTGGAGGATCACATAGTCGGCCCCTATATGCTGGGGGATCGGTTTAGCGCGTTGGATATCTATACTTGTGGCATGGTTCACTGGAGTCCTGGGCGAAAATGGTATGAAGCAAACGCGCCCAGAATGGTGGAGATTGCCGACAAAGTGCAGAAAATGGGTAAGCTTGACGCGGTTTGGCGCGAGAACTATCCCAATGATTATAAATAGTTAAGCTTAAATTTTACCCTCATCCCAACACCTGAACCGATTGTGAACGGAGATGTTCAGGAGCGGTTCAGCCGGTTTTTGCTTTTCTACAGACATCGGGATAGCCCGAGCAAAGGGCAACAACAAGATTGGGATTGAGGGACATGAAAAACATTCAAACAGCATTAAGCGTTATTATCGCAACTGCAGCTTTAACAGCATCAGCGGGCGCAGCGTTCGCCACACAGGCACAATCAACCACCGCGCTAAATGTGCGGTCCGGACCGGGAGCATCATTTGGCGTGTTGGACACGCTAACACCGGGAGAAAATGTCGAAGTCAACGAATGCGCGGAAAATGGCTGGTGCTATATTGAGCATGAAGGCCCAGACGGTTGGGTCAGTTCAACCTATTTACAGCCAACAAGCGGTGGCGGTGGATCATCATCAGACCCGGATTGCGGGTTCTCGTTCACCATGACACCGAGTGGCCCGAGCCTTTCGATCAAGTGCGGTGACACAGAAGTTGCAACACCACCTATAACGCCAACACCAACGCCTCCACCATTGGGTAATGTGGCTTGTTTTTATACGGGTGCCAATTTCACAGGGTCTGAATTCTGCCATGGTCCGGCAACGCTGAACACGCTTGACGGAACATTCAACGACAATATCGCATCGGTAAAATTGCACGGCACGGCCAAAGCAAAACTTTGTCGCAATGCGAATATGAGCGGCATTTGCAAAACTTATGTAAATTCAAAATCGAACTTGCCGAACGCCATTCGCAACAAAGCATCATCAGTGCGCGTGTTCACCAATATTGCACCTGTGCCTGTTGTGCCGGTGACCCATTCAACTGGCCCGATCAATCTGAAACAAACATTTTCAGCCAATTTGGACAATGGCAATGTGGGCGGTGCAGGCACTGACATTTGGTATCGGGCGGTGAACCCAGCGCAGAAATACATCAAGCCAATCAATGGCGCGAAAATCGCTGTGGGTAATAAATCAAACCGAGGCTATGCAGGTTGTAAAACTGAAAGCTTCTCGTCTAACCAAGTTTCGATTTGGAGCATTCCCGTTGGTTCATATGTTTGCATGAAAACCAATAAGGGCCGTATTTCCCAGTTCCGGGTAAACGGATATGCGGGCACCACAATGAAAATTGGGTACACCACTTGGGCAAACTAAGGTTTAACCCAAATACAAAATTCCATGCAAGAAAGAGGCCCAGCAAATGCTGGGTCTTTTTTATCTTTGAGACGTGCCCATCAGACGTGGCGTTTGATCTTCCGGCGCTTCTTTATTTGCGCGTTTAAAGAAATATTGACGCCAGTTGCTGGCCAACTCATCGATTTGCGATAAGTCTTTGGCGATGAGCGGGTCCAGCTGCTTGTTAAAACGCGCTGCGATAAGTTGATCCATCGGCCAAGCTTCGTGCAACCGATCGACCAGCTCAAACTTATCACCAACTTTCACCTCGCCTTGGTTCAAAACGCGATAGTACCAGCCCGTTCGGCCCGAATTTTGTAGATTTATGGCCATATCTGGGAACCGCGTATGCATGTTTAGTTTCCAGCAAGGCTGACGACCTTGGGAAATCTGCACCCGCGCTGTGCCAAGGGAAAAAATATCTCCCAAACAAACATCTTCTTCTGTGACGCCTGCCGTTGAAATATTTTCGCCAAACGCACCCGCTTTGAAGGCAAATGAAGTGTCGAATTTTTCGGCCAGCCAATTTGAATAATGGTCTGAGGGGTAGTGATGAACTGCTTTTTCTGGGCCGCCATGAACGCGGGCGTCTGCTTGCTCATCCACCACAAATCCAGTTTCAATGAGTTGTTCTGCGCGGTTGGCTGCAAATTTTGCAATGGCGCTTGGTGGCTTACCCGGCCAGCGCTCTTTCGCTTTTCCAACAAAAAGGCCCAAAACTTTCGTATTCACAGTCATAAAATCGCTTTCAATATTCACGCCGCAGCAGCATGTTCATGGCAGATTTCATCAATCTCATATTGTGCCAATTCAACGTTCAACAATCGACAGTATGGTCGACCATCTTGTCGGTTGTGATGCTTACAGCTCTTACAAACCCCAAAACTTTTAGCGCCTTTAGCGCTCAAAGTTCTATGCAACACATTACTTAACAATCTAGCAATATAAGCTGCGTCTTTTTCACTCAAGTGCTCAATTGATTGGTCTATTTGGGTGTGAATGTTCAAGTACTTTTCCGCTGCCTCATTCACGTCATACCGAATTGAACGTTTGTCATTTTTCGACCGTAACTCTGAGATAAATCCCTTTTTAGCCAATGCTTTAAGAGATTGAGACGTGGTGCCACGCGTCGCGCCCAAATACGCGGCGACCTGTGATGGCGCACGCGAATATTGGTTGGCTTGGCCCAAATATTTTAAGGCCGCCAATTGCGCCGGATTGAGGTCATTTATCCACAATTCTGATTGCTGAAGCCGCGCCAAACGTTCCAACACATCACCGATTCGGGTTTTGTCATCTCTTTGCATTTCAATTTAATAGCGAATCGAAATTAATATTGCAATAGTTTCGAGTCGCTACTATAAACAGTCCATCAACCGAAGGAGAACATTATGAAAATCAAACTTGTTTCATTGGTGGTGTTGGCGGGGTTTACGGCCCCAGCATCAGCGGATGGCGTTCATGCGCACAAAATGGACGATGCAATTTCATCTAGCGTTGCAGAAAATACACTAGCGTCATTTGATATTTTGGCAGCGCACGTGCATTTGGAGGGGCGAACGGCGACGTTCCACATGACCACGAATGGTGTTGAAGGTGCTGACAAACCTGCCTCCGTTGGCGGATTAGCAGGTGCGCCAGTCTATGCCTATGTTTGGCCAACATCGCTGGACCCATCTGTTGTCGGGTTTGAAAGCGGCACTGGCATTCTGGCCCTTGCAGCAACCGCGCATCCAGACTTTGACGACACGCCACTTTATGACGAAAATAATGACGGTGACTTGGCGAACGACGGAGATGAGTGGCATTCCCATTGGGTGGTTTTGACCCCTTCTGATGCCTGCGGCGAAGGCGCTCTGAGTGTTCGCGACATCCCTGAGGGCGCGACACCCCGCCTGCCCCTTACGTGGCCTGGATTGCCGCTTTTCATCGATAGCCCCGGCTACACACCGCAATTCGCGGACGCGGAAGTGATTGTGAATGTTCCATTTTCAACTGCGGGCGTGATTGCTGGCGCCAAATATGACGGTGTGACTTCAGCCCTTCGGGTAAACGCAAATCTTCATGCGCCGCTTTTGTGTGTGACGAATATTTTTGATGTTGCATCCGGCGATTTAAGTCTACCCGGTATCGTTAAATAGAACTTGGTCCGGCGAGCAATCGCTGGGCCAATAGTTTAAAGTCATGCGCAAAACTTCACTTGAGTACAGATTGCATTGGATCGAATCTTTTGGGGCTACTATGCTCGCACGAGTAAGTTCCAACCTGAGAAATTCTTTCATGCAATGGTCCCCGCAACAAGATGAAGCACTAAAGGCCGTCGACGCTTGGCTGAACGACAAAAACGGTGCGCAAATATTTCGGCTGTTTGGTTGGGCCGGCACTGGAAAATCTACACTTGCCGTTCATTTGGCAAAGAATGTGGGCAGCGTTGTTTTTGCGGCCTTTACCGGCAAAGCCGCTTTGGTGATGCGGCGACGCGGTTGCGAAGGTGCCTCGACCATCCACAGCCTGATTTACAAGTTTGTTGATGACAAACAGGGCAACCCGCAATTCAAGCTAAATAACGACAGCGACATCAACGACGCCGACCTGATCGTCATCGACGAAGTGTCGATGGTCGGCCAACAATTGGCAGAAGATCTGTTGTCATTCGGGGTTAAAGTTTTGGTGTTGGGTGACCCGTTTCAATTGCCGCCGATTAATGACACCGGCTATTTCACCCAAGCAGAACCCGACTATATGCTGACCGAAATCCACCGACAGGCGGCAGACAATCCAATTGTACGATTGTCGCTGGAAATTCGTGAAAATGGACGACTTGATTATGGGACTTATGGCCAATCTAAAGTGGTGCGCAAAAGTGAGGTCAATCGTGATGAAGTGCTGGGCACTGACCAAATTTTGTGCGGCACCAACGCAACGCGCATTTCCTATAATGACCGGGTACGGGCGCTGAAAAACCTGCCGCCGCAGGAACCGGTTGTCGGCGACCGGCTGATTTGCTTGCGTAACAACCATAAGAAACAATTGCTGAACGGCCAGCTTTGGATTGCCGAAGACGTGATTTACAAAGGCTTGGGCGTTTTGGAAATGGTGCTGAACCCTGATGATGCCGGTGACCGCACCAACCGCGCGAATATTGAAACTCACGAAAAATTCTTCCACGGCAAAGAAGAAGAATTGGGCTGGGGTGAGCGGCGAAAATATGACGAGTTCTATTTCGGCTATGCCCTCACCGTCCATAAAGCCCAAGGCAGCCAATGGGACAATGTTTATCTGTTTGACGAAAGCTGGGCCTTCCGCGAAGACCGCGCGCGGCATTTATACACGGCGGTGACCCGGGCGGCGGAGCAGATTACGGTGGTGCGGTAGGCGGGAAATTTTGGGTCAAAGGCTGATTTTCGGACTTTTCTGACCTTCGCCGTTCTTTGTCGAATGACCGCTTTGACGCGCGAATGACTACCGTAGCGGTGCCAAGTTATTGTTTTCGAAGTTAGTAATCCCTAAACTGCGAACATGGCGAACGAAGTAGAATTCTCTTTCAATGCACTGCCGGGGTCAGCGCGACGGCACATTCGGGTGTTTCAGATACACCAGTTTCTTGATCGCTTTGCCATGGGTCTCACGGTGGCCGTGGTTGCGCTGGCGTTGACGGATCGAGGCATGGACCTCTTCCAGATTTCGCTTCTGTTCGGGGTCTACTCGATCACAACAATGGCGATGGAACTCCCGTTCGGCGGCTTAGCAGATAACATTGGACGCAAGCCGGTTTTTCTTGCGGCGGTTGTTGCCAGTTTGATTTCGTTAGCGGTTTTCCTGTCAGCTAGTGATTTCTACGTTCTGGCTCTTTCGTTTGCCTTCATCGGATTTGGACGTGCTCTGCGGTCAGGCACGCTAGATGCCTGGTTTGTTGAGACTTTCAAAGCCAATGCGCCAAATGTGGATGTCCAACCTGCGCTCGCCAAAGCTCAGTGGGCCAATGCTATGGGCCTAGCTATCGGCGCCGTTTTGGGTGGCATCCTGCCCGATGCATTCGGTTCGGTAGTTCAGAGGCACGGATTCAGCATCTATGATGTTTCCTACGCAGCAAGCTTTGCCGTGATGGTCGGCGTGTTGATTTACACCATGTTTGCCATTGCCGAAGAACCGCGCTCACTTAATCCCAACGCCCTCAAACAAGGGTTTGCCAACGTCCCATCGGTGATCACAGAGGCCGGTCGTCTTGCGTTGAAACATCCTACCCTTTCAATACTTTTGACGGCTTTAGCGTTTTTCATAATGGCAACTAATCCGGTCGAGGTGATCTGGCCGACATACGCCAAGCCGATGTTGGATCAGGGCTATGCAAATACCGCTATTGGCGCTCTGACTGCCTGCTACTTTTTCTCAATCGCGTTTGGTGCATCGCTGGCTCCCCACATCAGCCAGATATTCAAGCGTCGCCACGCGGTCACACTTATGGCAATTTTTGCGTGTCTCGCGGCTGTTCAGATAGCACTGGCGATGCAAGTCGGCATTGGCGGATTTGTAGGCATTTTTATTGTGTATTCTGTCATTCTTGGCGCAAGCGAGACACCTGCCAGTAGCATCCTGCATAGATGTGTACAAGATCGTCAGAGGTCTACAATGCTGTCTCTGCGATCCCTAATACAGCAGCTGGGGGCGGCACTAGGATTGGTCTTGGTAGGAGCCATGGCCAAGCTTTATTCCACACCTGTTGCGTGGATTTTCGGTGCAGGCTTTCTAGTCATAGCAGTGATCCTGACCGGCGTGCTTGCGATGCGGCTAAGGGTGATGCCAGAATAGCTGACATTCGTGCGCGGCGCAGCATCACGAAAGATAGGCTCGAAGCTGGCATTCCCGCACTTGATGCGGGATCAAAACTAGCCAACCATCTCAGCAATATCCAAAAACGCTTTTGATTCTGGGCTGTCGGGTGCGGTGGCGACGATGGGTGTTCCAGCGTCGGAGCGTTCGCGGATGTCCATGTGCAGCGGTATAGCGCCGAGAAAGGGAACGCCGAGCTTTTTCGCTGTTTCTTTAGCACCGCCATGGCCAAAAATATCGGAGCGAGTGCCACAGGATGGGCAAAGGAAATAGCTCATATTTTCGACGATGCCCAAAATCGTCACTTTGGTGCGGGCGAACATGTCGATGGCTTTTTTTGCGTCGATCAGCGCTAGATCTTGTGGTGTTGAAACCACAATTGCGCCGGTAAGCGGCACCTGTTGAACGAGTGAAATATGTACGTCGCCGGTCCCGGGTGGTAGATCAACAACAAGCGTGTCGATTTCGCCCCAGTCGGTTTCGCGCAGCAATTGGCGAAGGGCTGAAGTGGCCATGGGGCCACGCCAAACAACGGCTTGGTCGCCTTCGAGCATGGAGCCGATGGACATCACTTTAAGCCCATAGGCTTCGTGGGGCGCGAATATGCCGTCATCCCGCATCGCCGGTTTGCCTTCTAGCCCCAACAATTTTGGCATGGATGGCCCGTAAATGTCAGCGTCTAAAATCGCAACTTTTTGCCCTTTGGCTTGCAGCGCCAGGGCAAAGTTTACGGCTGTTGTGGATTTACCCACCCCGCCTTTGCCCGATGCAATGGCGATGATGGATTTGACGCCCTTTACGGGCTCTTTTGGCGGTGGGCCGGGCTGACGCGGCGCGGCGGTGGCCTGCGCCTTTTGCGCGGCGGCACGGTCTGATGTTACCGAAATCATAACCTTGCGGTCACCGGCGATCTCGGCCACGGCCTTTTTAGCCTGTTCTTGCACGGGGGCAAAAGATGCCTCTAGCCCCGGTGCGATGGTGATGGCGAACGCGATGGCGCTTTTGGTGATGATGATGTCACTCATGCCGCCATAGGTGGCAAGGGGTCCACCGCCCGGCAATTGTACGCGTTGCAAAACATCGCGCACTTGGGCTTCTAAAGCTTTATCGCTCATCGCTTTTCCGTTCGCTTTTAGATCGATTAACTAAAGGATTTTCTGACCAGTTGACGCCCAGTCTTTCACAAAGGCTTCTAGGCCTTTTGCGGTCAATGGGTGTTCTGCCAATTTGCGGATAACGCCCGGTGGAATGGTCGCGACGTCAGCACCTGAAAGGGCAGCATCTGAAACATGGTTTGCAGAGCGAATAGACGCGGCCAAGATTTCAGTTTCATAACCATAATTGTCATAAATCGTGCGGATATCTTCGATCAACTGCATGCCATCAAGGTTGATATCGTCCAAACGGCCAATAAACGGGGACACATATGTCGCGCCCGCTTTTGCAGCCAACAACGCCTGATTGGCAGAAAAACACAATGTGACGTTTGTTTTGATGCCTTTACCGGTGAAATACTTACACGCTTTCAAGCCGTCCATGGTCAATGGCAATTTGATGACAACGTTTTTAGCGATTTTGGCGAGGTGCTCGCCTTCTGCGACCATGCCGTCATATTCGGTTGAGGCAACTTCGGCGGAAACAGGGCCGTCTACGATGTCGCAAATTTCTTTAACAACTTCGAGGAAATCGCGACCTGATTTGGCGATCAGACTTGGGTTGGTTGT